>JAGQTK010000035.1 GCA_020439065.1 Microthrixaceae bacterium | reverse complement strand
CGGCCGTCCACCTGGCCGACGATCTCGTGCACGGTGACCTGGTTGGCAACGCGCGGGTCGCGGCGCTTGTGGATGATCGCGAGCGGGGCGCCCAGCTGGTCAGACCAGTTGTCGGCCACGCGCACTCGGCCCATATCGGGCGAGACGATCGTGACGAGCTCCTTCTCGGCCTCCAGCTGCTGACGGAAATACTCGAGGAGCACGGGCTGAGCGAACAGGTGATCCACCGGCCCGTCGAAGAAGCCCTGGATCTGTGCGGCGTGCAGGTCGACGCTCATGATGCGGTTCGCGCCGGCGGCCTTCATCAGATCGGCGATCAGCCGGGCGCTGATCGGCTCACGACCGCGACCCTTCTTGTCTTGGCGCGAGTACGGGTAGTAGGGCGCGACGACGGTGATGCGTTTGGCGGATGCGCGCTTGAGCGCATCGACCATGATCAGCATCTCCATGATCCACTCGTTCACCGGCTGGCCGAAGCTCTGAATCACGAACGCGTCGCAGCCGCGCACGCTCTCGCCGAAGCGGGTGTAGATCTCGCCGCTGGCAAACGTGCGGTGTTCGGTGGGCAGCAGCTCCGAGTCGAGCGCTTTCGCTACCTCCTCAGCCAGCTCCGGGTGCGATCGCCCCGAGACCAGCACCAGCCTCTTGCTGCTGCGGGTGACAATTCCTGGTCTATCGGACTTCGACTTCTCAGCCTTCTTCTTGCCCATTGCTCGCCTTTTCTGCGTGCCGCGCGCGCTCTGCTGCCAGAGCCGCTCCCGTGCCCGCTCGATGTTTTTCGACCCAACCCTCAATATTGCGCTGAGGAGACACGTTGAGCGCAAGCGCCCCGGCCGGCACATCCTTGCGGATGACCGCCCCTGCGCCGGTTGTCACACCGGCACCAACTCTCACCGGTGCGACGAAGACCGTGTGCGATCCGGAATGGACCTGGTCTTCGATCTCGGTGCGGTGCTTGTGCACGCCGTCATAATTCGCGGTGATCGCGCCGGCGCCGAGGTTGACGCCCTCGCCGATCGTCGCGTCGCCGATGTATGAGAGGTGCGGCACCTTGCTGCCTGTGCCGATCACCGAGTTCTTCACCTCGACGAACGTGCCGATCTTGCCGCCCACGCCCAGGTGCGCACCGGGGCGCAGGTAGGCGAACGGCCCGACCGATGCACCGGCATCGATGACCGCCAGCGTGGCGTCGGTTCGGCGCACCGTCGCACCCTCGCCCACTTCGCAGTCGCTGAGGGTGGTGTCGGGACCGATGGTCGCGCCCTCGCCGACCACGGTGGCGCGAAGGAGCTGGGTGCCGGGCAGGATCGTGACATCCGGCGCGAGGGTGACCGTGACATCGATCCACGTCGTCGCCGGGTCTTGCACGGTGACGCCGGCGAGCTGCCAGCGGCGGATCACGCGAGCGTTCAGGCGCGCGGTCGCCGCGGCGAGCTGCACCCGGTCGTTGACGCCCTCGATCAGGGTCGAATCGGCGATCGAGCGGGCCGCCACGGCCTCACCCGCGCCGCGCAGCAGCGCGACGACATCGGTGAGGTACATCTCGCCCTGCGCGTTGTCGGTCGTGAGGGCGCCGATGTGCGCCCGCAGCGCCGCGGCGCGAAAGACGTACACCCCCGCGTTGATCTCGTCGACGGCGCGCTCCTGCGCCGAGGCATCCTTCTGCTCGACGATGCGCGCGACCCCGCCGTCGGCGTCGCGGATCACGCGACCATAGCCGGTCGGGTCGCCCAGGCGCGTGCTCAGGAGCGTGGCGGCGGCGTGCGCCGCCCGGTGCTCGGCGATCAGACCTTGCAGGGTCTCGGCATCCAGCAGCGGCACGTCGCCGCTGAGCACCAGCACGTCGCCGGCGAAGTCGGCCGGCAGCGCATCGAGGGCCTGCGCGACCGCGCGGCCGGTGCCGGGGACCTCGTCCTGATCGACGATCTGCACGGGCGCAGCCTCGGCCTGCAACGCCGCCACGATGCGCTCACGCTCGTGGCGCACGACGGCGAGCAGGTGGCCCGCGTCGAGGGTCGTCGCGGTGTCGAGCACGTGCCCGACGAGGGTACGGCCGCCGAGCGGGTGCAGCACCTTCGGAAGCGTTGACTTCATGCGGGTGCCCTGACCGGCGGCAAGGATCACGACTGCGAGTTGAGTATCCACGCTCCGCCGCCAGGATTCGAACCTGGACCGAACAGCTCCAAAGGCTGCCGTGCTGCCGTTACACTACGGCGGATTACGCCTGAAAAGGGCGCGCCAGTCAATTCTGCCAGACGGCGACCGCTGCGATTTCCGCACGACACGGCGATCGGCGCCGCTTGCCGCGAGAATGGGGGGCATGGCAGCCGAAATGGACGAAGTCGACCGCATCGTCGAAGCGTGGGGACGCCAGCGCCCCGACCTCGACTTCTCGCCCCTTGAGGTGCTCTCACGCGTCGACCGCCTCTCGCGCCACCTCGACCGCGCCCGCCGGGCCGCGTTTCAGCGCAGTGAGCTCGAACCGTGGGAATGGGACGTGCTCTCGGCGCTGCGCCGCGCCGGCGAGCCGTTCGAGCTGAGCCCCAAGGCACTGCTGCAGCAGACGCTCGTCTCGAGCGGGACCATGACCAACCGCATCGACCGGCTCGTCGCACGCCGGCTCGTGCACCGCCGCAGCGACCCCGTCGACGGTCGCAGCGTGCTGGTGGGGCTCACCGAAGACGGCAGAATTCGATTGGATGCCGCAATCACCCGCCTCGTCGACGCCGAGGCCGCGCTGCTGTCTGTGCTCTCGCGCACGGAGCGCGACCGGCTGGCCTCGCTGCTGCGACGCCTGAGCCTCGAGTTCGACGGCCCGCACGGCGGGCACTGACGACGACCGCGCGCACCGCGGCCGCGCGCAGCACCTACGCTGGGGGTATGGCCCACCTGCTTGGGGGCGAGTCCCTCCACCTCGAATATCCCGCCAAAGTCGTGCTCGGCGACGTCACCGTCGGGATCGCCGAGGGCGACCGCGTCGGGATCGTCGGCCGCAACGGTGACGGCAAGTCGACGCTGATGAAGGTGCTCACCGGGCTCGTCGAGCCCGATGCGGGCAAGGTCACACGCCGCGGCGGCATCACGGTCGGGATGCTCCCGCAATCGGATGACCTCCCGGCGGGCACCACCGTGGAACGGGCCATCGTCGGCGATGCGCCCGAGCACGAATGGGCCGGCGACCCCCGCGTGCGCGATGTGCTGCAGGGGCTTGTGCGCGGCATCGATTGGAAGGGCCTGGTCGACGACCTCAGCGGCGGCCAGCGCCGCCGCGTGTCGCTCGCGAAGCTGCTGGTGGGCGAGTGGGATGTGCTCGCGCTCGACGAGCCCACCAACCACCTCGACATGGAGGGCATCGCCTGGCTGGCCGGCCACCTCAAGGCCCGCTGGTCAGCCAGCGCCGGCGGACTCATGATCGTCACGCACGACCGTTGGTTTCTCGACGAGGTCTGCACCCGCATGTGGGAGGTGCACGACGGCGAGGTCGAGCCCTTCGAAGGCGGATACGCCGCGTACATCCTGCAGCGCATGGAACGCCGCCGCCAGCAGGATGTCGCCGAGACCAAGCGCCGCAACATCCTCCGCAAGGAGCTGGCCTGGCTGCGCCGCGGTGCCCCGGCCCGCACCAGCAAGCCGAAGTTCCGGATCGACGCCGCTACGCAGCTGATCGCTGATGAGCCGGCGCCGCGCGACAGCGTGGATCTCGCCCGCCTCGCGACGGCACGCCTCGGCAAAGACGTGGTCGACCTGCTCGGCGTCGGCGTGAGCTACCCGCCCACCACCGCCGGTGGCGAGCCGTACGAGGTGCTGCGCGGGGTCGAGTGGCGCATCGCCCCCGGCGAGCGCACCGGGATCCTGGGCCCCAACGGCGTCGGCAAATCCACGCTCCTCGGCCTCGTGACCGGCGATGTGCTGCCCACCACGGGCAAGGTCAAGCGCGGCGTCACCGTACGCGTTGCGACGCTCAGCCAGCAGCTGACCGAACTCGACGAGTTCGCGAATGCGAAGGTGCGTGAGGTGCTCGAGCTGCAGAAGACGAGCTTCATCAGCGAGGGGAAGGAGCTCAGCCCCACCCAGTTGCTCGAGCGCCTCGGCTTCCGCTCCTCCGAGCTCTCCACACCGGTCCGCGATCTCTCCGGGGGGCAGCGTCGGCGCCTGCAGCTGCTGCTCGTGCTGATGGGCGAGCCGAACGTCCTGATTCTCGACGAGCCCAGCAACGACCTCGACACCGACATGCTCGCGGCGATGGAGGACCTGCTCGACACCTGGCCGGGCACGCTGCTGGTCGTCTCCCACGACCGCTATCTGATCGAGCGCATCACCGACAACCAGTACGCCATCGAGGGCGGGACGATGCGCCACCTCCCGGGCGGCGTCGAGGAGTACCTGCGGCGCCAGGCTGCCGGTCACGGTGCGGCGCCCAGCGCGGGCGGCGGTACCCGGACGCCCACGGCATCCGGCAACGCATCGTCGACGGATGCCACGGCCCCCGCCGCGGGCGACGCACCGGCCGCCCCACCGGCGCTCGCCGGTGCCGAGCGGCGCACCGCAGAGAAGGAGCTCTCGGCGATCGACCGCCGCCTCGTGAAGCTTGCGGACGAGATCCGCGCCTGCCACGAACGCATCGCCGCCCACGATCAGAGCGATTACACCGGCCTCGGCGGCCTCAGCGCCGAGCTCGAGGCGCATGAGGCCGAGGTGGCGCGCCTCGAAGACCGCTGGCTCGAGCTCGGCGAGCTGCTCGGCTGAACCGCGCCACTCCCCCGCCTCAGCCCAGGCCCTGCGCCTTCAGCCACTGCGTGGCGATCACATCCGGCGCGAGCTGGTCGACCGTGCTCTGCACGTTCATCGCGACAAGCCCCTCCGGCGTCAGCTTGGCGCTGACCGCGTTGATCACCTCGGCGATCTCGACGGCGATGTTCGCGTTCACGAGCGGAACGACATGGGATGCCAGGAACAGGCCCTTGGGGTCTGCCAGCGTCACCAACTCATCGGTCTGGATCCGCGGGTCGGCGCTGTACACGTTCGCGATGTTGATCGTGCCGGCGACAAGCTCCTCCACCGTGGTGTCGCCCGAGCCGAGGAACTGCACCGTCACGTCGTAGAGCTCCTTCAGGCCCTTCGGCCCATACGGCCGCTCCGCGAGCTCCGGGGCGCCACCGAGGGTGAGCGTCTCCTGCACGTGCGCGAGGTCCTCGAGGCTCTGCAGGTTCTGCGCCTTGGCGAAGGCCGCCGTGACGTTGTACGAGTCCTGGTCGGTGGCCGGCGCCTGGTTGAGCACGGTCAGGCCCTCGGGAAGCGCGGCCCCGAGCTGGTCGTAGACCTCCTGGCTCGTGCGCGCCGTGGTGTCGGGCTCGAACCACTGCAGCAGGTTGCCGGTGTACTCGGGGAACAGCCCGATCTCGCCAGATTCGATCGCGGGCATGTACGCCTCCCGCTGGCCGATGTTGAACTTGCGCTCAACCTCGTAGCCCGCGCCCTCCAGCGCCTGCGCATAGATCTCGGCGATGATCTCGTTCGAGTAGTACGCCTGCGAGCCGATCACGATCGTGCTGGAGGTGTCAGCCGGAACCGGAGGCTCCGGCGCCGGCTCGATCGGGTTGCTGTTCGCGCAGCCCGCGATACTGAGCGCGGCCACGGCGATCAGCGCCGCGATCCCGGTGCGCATCTTCTTCTTCGAAGGTGACATGCATTCTGCCTTTCGGGCGGGGCTCACGACGGATGCGCGGAGCCGGTTATGAAATCAGTGTTGCATCGAAGACACGCCCCTGGCGAGGGCCGACACGAGATCGGACCCAGCGCTGCACGAGCGCGAAGAGCCCGTCGACCACGAGCGCGAGGGCCGTGACAAGGATCGCGCCGGCGAGCACCTGCGTGTAGTCGCGGAGCGCGATGCCCGTGATGATGTACTGCCCGAGCCCGCCGAGGGCGACGTATGCCGCGAGCGTCACGGTGGCGATCACCTGGAGGGTGGCGGCACGCAGCCCGCCCACCAGCAGCGGCATGCCGAGGGGTACCTCGATGCGCCAGAGCACCTGCCACGGGGTCATCCCCATCGCCTTCCCCGCATCGATCACGCTGCGATCGATTGCCTGCACGCCGGTGTATGCGCCGGCAAGAATGGAAGGGATGGCGAGGAGCACGAAGGCAACCATGGCCGCCTCCGGCTTGTGCAGCACGCCGAACACGAGCACCAGCATCAGCATGAGCCCGAACGAGGGCAGCGCGCGGGCAGCGCCAGAGACGGCGACCGCCACCTCGCGTCCGCGCCCGCTGTGCCCGATCGCCCAGCCGAACGGCACCGCGATCGCGGCCGCGATCAGCACGGCCACGGCCGTGAAGCTCAGGTGCGCGGCGAGTGCTGCGGGGATCCCGGCAGCACCGCCGAGCCGTTCGGGCGAGAAGATCCAGGCGATCGCGTCGCCGAAGAGGTTCATGCGCGACTCCCCACGGCGGCCATCGCGCGCGACCACGGCATCAGCAGACGTCCGGCGAGGATCAGCAGGCCATCGATCAGGAGGGCGATCAGCATGACCGTGACGACACCGGCAAGGATCTCGGGGACGATCCGCCGTTGGAAGCCGTTGGTGAACAGGTAGCCGAGGTTGGTGACGCCGAGCAGGATCCCGACCGTCGCGAGCGAGATGGTGCTCACGGCGGTCACGCGCAGCCCGGCGAGCACGACGGGTCCGGCGAGGGGGAACTCCACGGTCCAGAAGCGACGAAACGGCCCGAAGCCCATCGCGACGGCCGCGGCGCGCGCCGAGTGGTCGACCGATTGCAGACCGTCGGTGACGGAGCGCACCATGATCGCGACCGCATACATCGTCAGCGCGATCACGAGGTTCGCCTCGCTGAGGAAGCTGATGCCGAGCAGACCCGGCAGGAGGCCAAACAGCGCGAGCGACGGAATCGTGTAGAGCAGGCCGGTCACGGTGAGGATCACCCCGCGCCCGAGACGAAAGCGAAATGCCAGCCAGCCGATCGGCACGCTGAGGGCGAATCCGAGCACGATGGGCAGGATGCTCTGGCGCAGGTGCTCGAGGCTCAGACTGGCGATCAGCCCCAGGTTCTCAACCACCCAGGTCATCGAGGCTCCCCGGTGCCCGGGACGAGCACCCCCTGGGTGCGGCCCTGCGCGTCGACGAGCACATCGCCGCGCGGGGTGCGCTTGATGGTCATGGCCCGCTTGCCCTGCGCGGTGCCGATGAAGCTCGCGACGAACTCGTCACCGGGGGCCTCGATGATCTCGCTCGGCGAACCGCGCTGTGCGATCTGCGCGCCGGGGCGCAGGATGACGACCTGATCGCCGAGCAGGAAGGCCTCGTCGATGTCGTGGGTGACGAACACGATGGTCTTGTCGAGTTCGCGCTGCAGGCGGATCAGCTCCTGCTGCAGTTCGGCGCGCACGATCGGATCGACCGCACCGAACGGCTCGTCCATGAGCAGGATGTCGGGATCCGCCGCGAGCGCGCGGGCCACGCCCACACGCTGCTGCTGCCCACCCGAGAGCTGGGCCGGGTGTCGTGTTGCCAGCGCGCGGTCAAGGCCGACACGGTCGAGCAGCTCAAGCGCCTGCGCGCGGGCCTTTCGCCGCGGCATCCCGCGCAGCACCGGCACCGTGGCGATGTTGTCTGCGACGGTGAAGTGCGGCAGCAATCCCGCGTTCTGCATGACGTAGCCGATGCTGCGGCGCAGCTGCACGGGGTTTGTCGCGCTGACGTCGACCCCGTCGATGCGCACCTCACCGGAGCTCGGCGCGACCATGCGATTGATCATTCGCAGCAGCGTTGTCTTGCCGCAGCCGGAGGAGCCGACGAACACCGTGGTCTGGCGAGCCGGAATCGTCAGCGTGAACGCATCGACCGCACGGGTCCCATCGGCGAAGACCTTGGACACCCCGCGGAACTCGATCATGCGCGCGCGCGCTCCGTGACGATTCGGGCCCCGGGCACCGGGCCGTGCGCGCGGATCGCGTCGTACCCGGCGGCGCGCAGCACGCCCGTGAGCTGCTGGGCGCTGTCACCGTCGGCCGCGAGAAAGGCGATGGTTGGGCCGGAGCCGGAGAGCAGGCCGGCGAGCGCGCCGGAGGATTCGCCGAGCTCGAACACGTCGGCGAGATCGGGGCGCAGGCTCAGCGCCGGCGCCTGCAGGTCGTTGCGCATGCTCTCGGCGAGCATCGCGGCATCGCCCGCGCGGAGGGCGTGCAGCACGGCCGCGTCGACGCTCGGCCGCGCCGGCGGCGGTGCGATATCGAGCGTGTGGCGCTGGCGGTGGATGTCGAGCTCGTCGTACACCTCGGGCGTCGACATCCCCTCCGCGCTCGTCACGAGCACCCACTCGAAGCGGCCCATCGCGAGCGCCGGGTTCAGCTCGTCGCCGCGGCCGGTGCCGATGGCGGTGCCCCCATAGAGGGCGAAGGGCACATCGGCACCGAGCCGTGCGGCAAGCTCGTGCAATCGCTGCTGGCTGAGCCCGGTGCCCCACAGCGCGTCGCAGGCCAGCAGCGCGGCGGCGGCGTCGGCGCTGCCGCCGCCCATGCCACCCGCGACGGGGACCTGCTTGGTGATGCGCAGGTGCACGCCGCCCGGGTGTCCGGTGGTGTGCGCGAGCAGCTTCGCGGCGCGGATGGCGAGGTTGCGATCGTCGGTGGGTACGCCCGAGACATCGGCGGTGCCGCTCACCTCGACGGTGAATCCCTCGGCGTTCGTGGCGACGACATCCTCGTACAGCGCGACGGCCTGGTAGGCGGTCGCGACCTCGTGGTAGCCGTCGTCCAGAAGCGCCCCGATTTCGAGGTAGACGTTGATCTTGCCCGGCGCGCGGACGTGCACGCGGGATGCTTGCTGCTGCCTCGTCATGGATCCAACCTAGTCGAGGCCCCGCGTCATGCTTCTTCTGCGACCCAGATGTTCGAGGTGCCGTCGGCGGAGAGCCGATCGATCTCGGCGAGTTCCTCCGCGCTGAAGGCCGGGCCACCGGCCGCGGCGATGTTCTCGTCGAGCTGCGCCGTGCTCGAGGCGCCGATCAGCGCGGAGGCGACCACGGGATCGCGCAGGATCCACTGCAGCGACATCTGCGCCAGCGATTGCCCACGCTCGCGCGCGATGGCGTCGAGCCCCTGAAGCCGCACGCGGGCCTCGGGGGTGATCCTGCCGGCGGGCGGCAGCGAGCTGCGCTGCTGCGAGCGTTCGCCCGGACGCTCGCCCAGGTATTTGGAAGTGAGCAGGCCCTGTGCGAGCGGCGAGAAGGCGATCGCCCCCAGCCCCTCCTGGCGCAGCACATCGGTCAGACCGTCTTCGATCCAGCGGTTGACGATCGAGTAGGAGGGCTGGTGGATGATCAGCGGTGTGCCGAGCGCTCGGGCCACAGCCGCCGCCTCGGCGCTCTCGCTCGCCGAGTACGACGAGATGCCGACGTAGAGCGCCTTGCCCTGCCGCACGAGCGTGTCGAGCGCGCCGATCGTCTCCTCGATCGGCGTGACCGGGTCGGGGCGGTGCGAGTAGAAGATGTCGACGTACTCCACAGACATCCGCCGCAGCGACGCCTCGGCGCTCGCGATCACGTACTTGCGCGAGCCGAACTCGCCGTGGGGCCCCGGCCACATGTTCCAGCCTGCCTTGGACGAGAGGAGCAACTCGTCTCGGTACGGCGCGAAGTCCTCGCGCATCATCCGGCCGAAGTTGGTCTCGGCCGTGCCGAAGGGCGGGCCGTAGTTGTTCGCGAGATCGAAGTGGTTGATGCCGTTGTCGAACGCGTGACGGAGCACCGCACGCTGGTTGGCAAAGGGCACGTTGTCGCCGAAATTCCACCACAGGCCGAGCGAGATCGGCGGGAGATAGAGGCCGGAGGAGCCCACCTGGCGATAGCCCGTGCCGTGATAGCGCTCGGCACGCGCCACATACGGGGCGTGCACGTCGGGGGTGTTCAGGCGGAGGCGGGGTTCCTGGGTCACGCCCCGAGCCTAGCCACGGTGCGCTGCGGGCGGAAGCCACGGTGCGCGCCCCGGGTCCTCCGGCACCGAGGCCGCCCCGCCGGAGGCTCTGGCGCGGCTCGGCGACGCGGCGCATACTCGTCGTGGATGCCGCGAATGTGGCACAACACCGTGGCGTGACGCCGCGGCACAGAACTCGGAGACATCATGACCACGCTCACCCCGTACCTCTCGTTTCACCGCAACGCGCGCGAGGCGCTGGAGTTCTACGCCAAGGTGCTTGGCGGCGAGCTCACCATGTCGACATTTCGCGAATTCCAGATGCCCGGCACCGCCGATGACGACCTCGACCTGATCATGCACGGCATGATCACGACCCCCGGCGGCATGACCCTGATGGCCTCCGATACGCCGCAGGGCATGAGCCGCCCCGACGAGACCTTCATCACGATCTCGCTCAGCGGCGACGACGAACCCGCCCTGCGCGCGATGTGGGACGGGCTCGCCGACGGCGCTACCGTCACGATGCCGCTCGGGCCCGTGCCGTGGGGAGACACCTTCGGGCAGCTCACCGACCGCTTCGGCGTGAGCTGGATGGTCGACATCACGGGCCCGGATTCGGCGGGCGCCGCCGCAAGCTAACGCGCGAGCGACACCCGCGCGATCGCGAGGAACGCGTCGATCGTGAGTTCCTCACCGCGCGCGGTCGGTGCGACGCCGGCGAGCTCGAGCACCGCCGCGGCCTCGGCAGCGGTGCCCCCGAGCACGCCGGCGAGCGCCTGCCGCAGCATCTTGCGTCGCTGCTGGAAGGCGGCATCCACGATCTTGAAGGTCTGCCTGCGCTCCTCCTCCGTGCCGCGGGCCTCCGGGTCACGCGTGAAGCCGACCAGCACGCTGTCGACGCCGGGCACGGGCCAGAACACCTGGCGCGAGATGGTGCCCACCACGCGCCAGGGCCCGTACCAGGCGGCTTTCGCGCTCGGCGCGCCGTAGACCTTGCTGCCGGGTGGCGCGGCCAGGCGGTGCCCCACCTCGGCCTGCACCATCACGACGCCCTTGCGCAGGTACGGGAACGACTCCATGAAGTGCAGCAGCACCGGCACCGAGACGTTGTACGGCAGGTTCGCGACGAGGGTCTCCGGCTCACCCGGCAATTCGGTCACGCGCAGGGCATCGGCATCGACGACCGAGAGCGCGCCCTCCGGCGCCCCCTGCGCCGCGCAGGTGATCGGCAGCCGCGCGGCGAGCCGATGGTCGATCTCGACCGCCGTGACGCTCGCGCCGACCTCGAGGATCCCGAGGGTGAGCGAACCGAGCCCGGGCCCCACCTCGACGACGTGGTCGCCTGGCCGCACATCGGCGGTCTTGACGATGCGGCGCACCGTGTTCGCGTCGATCACGAAGTTCTGGCCGAGCTTCTTGGTCGGGGTGACATCGAGCGCTTGCGCGAGGGTGCGGATCTCGGCGGGCCCGAGCAACTGCACGCTCACGCCCGTGCCCACTCGCCATAGGCGCGCACGGTGTTCGCGGCGATATCGGCGGCCAGCACGTTCGCATCCTCGCCGAGCACGCCGGCCATGAACCGCAGGGTGTTCGGGATCAGGTAGGGCGCGTTCGGCCGCCCTCGCGTGGGTTCGGGCGTCAGGAACGGGGCATCCGTCTCGATCAGAATGCGATCGCGCGGCGCGACCAGGAGCGCGTCGCGCAGCTGCTGCGCATTCTTGAAGGTCACGTTGCCCGCGAACGAGAGGTAGTAGCCACGCGGTGCGCACACGCGCGCCATCTCGGCGTCTCCCGAGAAGCAGTGAAACACCGTCGTCTCGGGTGCGCCCACCCGCTCGAGGGTCTCGAGCACGGCATCGTGCGCGTCGCGATCGTGGATCTGCAGCGCGACGCCATGGCGTTTGGCGATCTCGATGTGCGCCTCGAAGCTGCGACATTGCGCGGGCCAGCCGTCTTCCTGCGTGCGGAAGAAATCGAGGCCGGTCTCGCCGATGGCGCGCACCCGCGGCCGCGCGGCAAGATCGTCAATGATCGCGAGCGCCGCATCGAGCGTGCCGGCCGCCTCGTAACCGGGCGCCTCGTTCGGGTGGATGGCCACGGCCGCGAGCACGCGATCGTCGCGCTCGGCGGCATCGGCCGACCAGCGCGACGACTCGACGTCGCCGCCGACCTGGATGACGCCCCGCACCCCGACGGCCTCGGCGCGATCGAGCTGCTCCGCCAGGGTCAGCGGCTGCTCGCCGTCGGCGATCTCGAGGTGCGTGTGATTGTCGTACACGGGCACCGCGAGCGGTTCGGGCAGGGGCGGGTAGCGCAGGTCACCGCGGTCGCCTTTGAAGCGCTCGCGGATGTACTCGCCGCCGGGCACCGGGGGCGTACCGTCGAGGCTGCTTCCCGGCTCCAGCGGTCCGAGCGGTGCGGCCGGGTTCGTCATCATGATCCGATCAGTCGACCGTCGACTCGACGCGCGGGAACAGCGGCGCGAGCCCGTTCACGCTTGTGCCGGGCTTCAGCTGCCCCCAACGGCCGGCGTCGCGGATCGGCTGATCCTGCACGCGGCCGAGGGTCTCGGCCGCGCCGAGCGCGATCCACAGCTTCTCGCAGGCCTTCGGCATCACGGGCGAGAGCAGCACCGCGAGGGCGCGCAGGCCCTCGGCCGCGGTGTACAGCACCGTGCCGAGCCGCTCGCGCTGCGCGTCGTCCTTCGCGAGCGCCCACGGCTCGTTCTCGGTGATGTAGCCGTTGAGCGCGTCGACGATCGTCCAGATCGCCGACACCGCCTCGTCGATCTGCAGGCGATCGATCGCCGCATCGGCGCCGGCCGCGGCATCCCGAACAATCTGCTGGATGCGTGCGTCACCGTCGCTGACGGCGCCCTGCGGGGGCACGATGCCCTCGAAGTAGCGCTCGATCATCGCGGTCGTGCGTGAGGCGAGGTTGCCGAAGCCGTTGGCAAGCTCGGCTTGGTAGCGGGCCGCGAGGTCTTCCCACGAGAACGAGCCGTCGTGGCCGAACGCGATGGCGCTCATGAAGTAGTACCGGAATGCGTCGGAGCCGAAGACGTCGATGATCTCGGCCGGGGCGATGCCGGTGAGCTTCGACTTCGACATCTTCTCGCCGCCGACGAGGAGCCAGCCGTGCGCGAACACCTGGTGTGGCACCTCGATGCCCGCGGCCATCAGCATGGCCGGCCAGATCACCGCGTGGAAGCGCAGGATGTCTTTGCCGACGATGTGCGTCGCGGGCCAGCGGCGGGCGAACTGCTCGTCGTCTTCGCCATAGCCCACGGCTGTCGCGTAGTTCAGCAGCGCGTCGAACCAGACGTAGACGACGTGCGTCTCGTCCCACGGGACCTTGATGCCCCAATCGAAGGTGGAGCGCGAGATCGAGAGGTCCTTCAACCCGTGCTTGACGAACTGGATCACCTCGTTGCGGGCCGATTCGGGCTGCACGAACTCGGGGCGCTCCGCGTAGAGCTTCAGCAGCGCGTCCTGGAACTCGCTGAGCTTGAAGAAGTAGTTCTTCTCGTGCAGCAGCTCAAGCGGCTTCGAGTGGATGGCGCAGACCTTCAGACCCTCGAAGGGTCCGGTGCCGTCCAGAATCTCGGTGTCGGGTTTGAACTCCTCGCAGCCCACGCAGTAGAGCGCCTCGTACTCGCCCGCGTAGATGTAGCCGCGGTCGTAGACGGCCTGCAGGAAGGTGCGGACGTTGCGCTCGTGGCGACCCTGCGTGGTGCGGATGAAGTCGTCGTTGGCGATGTCGAGGGTGCGAAGCACCGGGTACCACGACTCGGCGACCAGGCGATCGACCCACTCCTGGGGGGTGGCGCCGTTCGCGGCCGCGGTGCGCAGCATCTTCTGCCCGTGCTCGTCCGTCCCGGTGAGCATCCACGTGTCGTCGCCGGCTTGGCGGTGCCAGCGGGCAAGCGTGTCGACGGCGACGGTCGA
>JAGQTK010000359.1 GCA_020439065.1 Microthrixaceae bacterium | reverse complement strand
GTTGTCGATAGCAATACGGAACTGGTCAACGATGCGGTGAAGGCGGCGCGCAAGGCATTCGAGAGCTGGAGCCAGACAAGCGGCCATACACGGGCACGGTATCTTTATGCGATTGCGCGCGGTATCCAAAAGCATGGGCGGCTTTTTTCCGTGCTGGAATCAATGGACAATGGCAAACCGATTCGTGAATCGCGCGATATTGATATTCCGCTGGTGGCGCGACATTTTTATTATCATGCGGGATGGGCGCAGTTGATGGCGACGGAGTTGGCAGGTTACCAGCCTGTCGGCGTCGTTGGACAGGTGATTCCCTGGAACTTCCCGCTGCTGATGCTCGCGTGGAAGATCGGCCCAGCGTTGGCGATGGGCAATACGGTCGTCCTCAAGCCAGCACCCTATACGCCGCTGACTGCGCTGCTGTTCGCGGAGATTGTGGCTGATGCGGGCCTGCCGCCAGGTGTGGTGAATATCGTGCCAGGTGGTGACGAAGCGGGTGCAGCCATCGTGGCGCATCCTGATATTGATAAGATCGCATTCACAGGCAGCACGAATGTCGGGCGCATTCTACGGAAAGTGACAGCCGGAACGGGCAAGAAGCTGTCGTTGGAGCTGGGGGGCAAATCACCGTATATCGTGTTTGATGACGCCGACCAGGATGG
>JAGQTK010000358.1 GCA_020439065.1 Microthrixaceae bacterium | reverse complement strand
TCCACTATTCGGCTGACGATTGCGGGCATGGGCGTGGCCATCATCCTGGGGTTGACGCTGGGGATCATCGCCGCGCTCAACCACAATTCGTGGATCGACAATTTGACCATGGTGACGGCGCTGGCCGGCGTGTCCATCCCCAGCTTCTGGCTGGGGCTGATGCTCATCCTCGTCTTTGCCGTCAACCTGCGCTGGTTTCCCATCGTCGGCCAAGGGTCGTGGAAGAGCATTGTCTTGCCCGCGGTGGCGTTGGGCTTTGGCGCCTCGGCCCTCATCGCCCGCATGACGCGGTCCGAGCTGCTGGAGGTGATGGGCCAGGACTACATCCGCACGGCGCGCGCCAAGGGCCTGCGCAGTCGCATCGTCGTGTTGCGCCACGGTCTGAAGAACGCGCTGATTCCCGTGCTCACCATCGTCGGTCTCCAGTTTGGGGCGCTGCTGGGCGGCACGGTCATCATCGAAACGGTCTTCGCCCGCCAGGGGCTCGGCCGCATCGCCGTGGAAGCCTTGAAAGCCCGTGATTTTCCCGTGGCCCAAGGCGTGGTGCTCTTCGTGGCGCTGATCTATGTGTTTGTCAATCTGATCGTCGACCTGCTCTACGCGGTCGTCGATCCCCGCATCCGCTACAACTGAGTGGGTGACAGCCGGAGGTATGTGTA
>JAGQTK010000357.1 GCA_020439065.1 Microthrixaceae bacterium | reverse complement strand
GAACAGGTGAGCTTCGGCACGTCCGGCCACCGGGGGACGTCCACTGACGGCAGCTTCAACGAGGATCACATCCTGGCCATCGCGCAGGCCATCTGCGACTACCGGCGCTCCATGAACATCGCCGGGCCGCTCATGTTGGGCATGGACACCCACGCGCTCTCCCAGCCCGCGCTCTACTCGGCCATCGAGGTCTTTGCGGCCAATGATGTGGACGTCTACATCCAGGCGGGCTTGGGCTACACGCCGACGCCGGTCATCTCCCACGCCATCCTCACGTGGAACCAGGAGCACCCCGGCGTCCAGGCTGACGGAGTGGTGATCACGCCGTCCCATAACCCGCCGGCCGACGGCGGCTTCAAGTACAATCCTCCCTCGGGCGGCCCGGCCGATACCGACACGACCGAGTTGATCCAGAACCGGGCCAACACCATCCTGGCGCGAAATCTGACGGCGGTGCAGCGGTTGCCGTTGCGCAAGGCGCTGCACGCGCCCTCCGTCACCCATTACGACTTCGTCATGCCCTACGTGCGCGACCTGGCCAATGTGGTGGACATTCCGGCGATTCGGAGTGCGGGCCTCAAGATCGGAGCCGATCCAATGGGCGGCGCGGGTGTGGGCTATTGGGCGCCGATTGTGGACCTCTACGGTCTGGACATCCAGGT
>JAGQTK010000356.1 GCA_020439065.1 Microthrixaceae bacterium | reverse complement strand
CAGCCGAGCGGGCGCGACCCCCTCCGAGACGGCGCCGCGGTGGATCCCGTGCTTGGGCGGGTCCATGCTCAACAGCGATTGGATACCGCGCTCTCGCGCCTCCGCGATCTCTTCGGGCGTCCGCTCATCGTCCTCGTCCTCCGACCAGGTCTCGTCCTGCTCCGCGGTACTGCTCGACGCGATCGTGATCCCGGCCTCGTTCGAGAAGGTGACCGAGTCCGTATCGATGCGGACGATGTCGTCCCACTTCGTGATCGACCAGTAATTCCCGTACCAGGTGTGCTCGGCTGCCGTGAAGTGCACCGGATCCTCCGCGCGGAGCCGCTCGAACTTCCACCACATCTCCTCGTTCGCAAACGCGAAGGGGTTCGCAGGATCGAGCTTCTCCAGCGGCATCGCGTAGATCCGCTCGCGTGCGGCCTGCTGCGTCGGGGTCAGCTCGGTTCGCATGACCTCGGGTGTGTTGACTGCTTCGGGTATCGCAGTACTCATCGCGCGTGTCCTCTCGACTCTTCGTGCTCCACTGCACGGGCGCCGGCCAGTTCGAGGCTGCGTGCGCTTCGCGGCGAACCGGTCTCGACGACCTGCCCGACGCAGATGCTTCGACCCCTCCGGCGACTCGGCGATCCGGCGCCGTCGCCGAATCTAGAACTTCGTTCCGA
>JAGQTK010000355.1 GCA_020439065.1 Microthrixaceae bacterium | reverse complement strand
ACGACCAGCCCGACGCCAAATCTGTTGCTGCACAGTTTGATCGTCTCATCGAGTACACCGAAGAGCGGCTACCGCCGGTGGCTGAACACCTCGGCGGCGCACGCACAGACGTCCTGGCCTTTAACCGCGTTCCCCAAGGACGTATGGGTCCAGATCTGGTCGAACAACCCCGCTGAACGGCTCAACCGCGAGATCCGGCGCCGCACCGACTCCGTCGGGATCTTCCCCAACCGCGAAGCCATCATCCGGCTGGTCGGCGCCGTGCTGGCCGAACAAACCGATGAATGGGCCGAAGGCCGACGCTACCTCGGCCTGGACGTCCTGGCCCGCGCCCGCGCCGCCACCGATCCCGACACCACCCCACAAACGGAGGTACCCACCGAACCCGTACCGCTAGCCGAAATCACCGCCTAGAAATCTCAACAAGAAGGAATCACCGAGCTACACCACTCCCTGGGACTTGACCGTGGGCCGATAAGATCGGCGGTGACCTCGTCGCGACGCATCTCCTGGAGACCGAGCTGCGACGGTTTGCGGGGCGGCATGAACTCCCGCAGGCCGACGTGTCTGCGATCCTCGCGCGAGTCGACATTCACGACCTTCCGCCGAGTCTGTACCGCGCGGCTGGCCTACTCCCCGGGCAGTCTCTGCGATCCCTCGAC
>JAGQTK010000354.1 GCA_020439065.1 Microthrixaceae bacterium | reverse complement strand
GCTTCGACCCCGGCAGGCCTTCGAAGGGTACCGGTCTCCTGAACATGGAAAGGCGTGCTCGCTCCATCGGTGCGCGTACCACGCTCACCGCTTCACCCGGGCAGGGCATCCGACTGCTCATTGAACTTCCTGCTGATGGATGACCTGATCCGCGTGGTGGTCGTGGACGACCATAAGATGATCGCCAGGGCCGTGATGGACCTGGTGGAAGGCTTCCCGCATTGCCGGGTGCTCTATGCCGTGCACGACGGTGCGGAACTGCTGGACCGGTTCCGCGACCCGCGGGAGATCCCCGACCTCGTGGTCCTGGACATCAGCATGCCCGGCATGGACGGCTTCGAGACCATGCAGCGCCTGCACCGGGAGCATCCGGACGTGCGCGTGCTGTGCCTGACCATGAAGGACGAGGAGACCGTGTTCCTCCGCATGGTTGAATTGGGCGTTCATGGCTTCGTACCGAAGATCGCCGGCAGCGAGGAGCTGGAGCGGGCCATCCGCGGGGTCATGGAGAAGGGCTTCTACTTCACCCCGGACATGGGCGAGGTGCTGTTCCGCGCCCGGCATGGCGGTGGCCACGTGGACGACGGCCTCTCCGATCGGGAGAAGGAATTGCTCAAGTACGTGGGCACGGAGATGACCTACGCGCAGATCGCCGATGTGATG
>JAGQTK010000353.1 GCA_020439065.1 Microthrixaceae bacterium | reverse complement strand
CAGGAAGCGCGATTCGGCAGCCCGCGAACCGTTCGCGAGGAAGCCTTCACCGCGTTCGACGACATCCTGAAAATGGGTGAGCGCATGCGCGAGATCGAAGTCGCGATGGGCGAGTCCACCGATGACCTGGAAACGCTGCTGGAGGAATATGATCGTCTTCAGCACCGCTTCGAAGCGGCCGGCGGCTACGATCTCGATCACCGCGTCGATTCGGTGCTCTCCGGTCTCGGCTTCACCGAAGAGCAGTTCGAAGACCGGGTTCACTTCCTGTCGGGCGGACAGAAGACGCGCGTCGCCCTCGCGAAAGCGCTCCTAGCCGATCCGGATCTGCTCCTGCTCGACGAGCCGACCAACCACCTTGATCTCGCGATGCTGGAATGGCTCGAAACCTTCTTGCGCGGCTGGAACGGCGCCTGCCTGATCGTCTCGCACGATCGCTACTTCCTCGATCGTGTCACGACACGCACGCTGGAAGTTGCCTTCGGCACGCTCGAAGACTATCCCGCCCCCTACTCGCGCTTCCTCAACCTCCGGGAAGAGCGCTACGAGCGACGACTGAAGGAATACGAGGAACAGCAGCAGTTCATCGCGCGAACCGAAGAGTTCATCCGCAAATACAAAGCGGTCCAGCGGAGCCGGGAAGCGAAAGGACGCCAAACGCGG
>JAGQTK010000352.1 GCA_020439065.1 Microthrixaceae bacterium | reverse complement strand
CCGCACAGCTGCTCAGACGATCTACCAGGCGTTGATCGATGCCGAGCTGACCTCGGTGATCGGCGCCGGCCCTTGGGAACGGTCGCCGGATCGGACAGCTCAGCGCAACGGGACCCGGTCACGGACCCTGACCACGACCGCCGGCGACCTGGAGCTGCGGATTCCGAAGCTGCGCTCGGGCTCGTTCTTCCCGAGCCTGCTCGAGCGTCGCCGGCGGGTCGACCAGGCCCTGTTCGCGGTCGTGATGGAGGCCTACCTCCACGGTGTCTCAACCAGGAAGGTCGACGACCTGGTCAAGGCGCTGGGCGCGGACACCGGGATCAGCAAGTCCGAGGTGTCGCGGATCTGCGCCGATCTCGACGAAGAGGTCGGCGCGTTCCGCGACCGGTCCCTGGCCGACATCGCCTACCCCTACGTATTCCTGGATGCGACCTACTGCAAGGCGCGGGTCAACCGGCGCGTGGTGTCCCAGGCGGTCGTGATCGCCACCGGCGTCACCGCGGACGGACGGCGCGAGGTCCTCGGGTTCGACGTCGGCGATTCGGAGGACGGGGCGTTCTGGACCGCGTTCCTGCGCGGTCTGAAGGCCCGCGGCCTGGGCGGAGTCCAGCTGGTCATCAGCGACGCCCACACCGGGCTGAAGGCCGCTATCGGATCGGTGCTCCTC
>JAGQTK010000351.1 GCA_020439065.1 Microthrixaceae bacterium | reverse complement strand
GGAAAGACGACGATCACCCGCCTGGTTCAGGCGCTGTACTGGATCGATTCAGGTGCGATTCTCGTTGATGGGACCGACATACGCGACATCGATCTGGCGCATTTGCGCAACAATATCGGGGTGGTGCTGCAGGAATCCTTCCTGTTCAGCGGAACGATACGGGACAATATCCGGATGGGGCGGGCAGACGCGACATTCGAGGATGTGATCGCCGCGGCGAAGCTCGCCGGCGCGGACGATTTCGTCTCGCAGCTTCCGCACCGCTACGACACCGAGCTGGAGGAGGGCGCCCGCAACCTCTCCGGCGGCGAGCGCCAGCGCCTCGCGATCGCCCGCGCGCTGATCCGCAATCCCAAGATCCTGATCTTCGACGAGGCGACCAGCGCGCTCGATCCCGAGAGCGAGTACCTGATCCGCAAGAACCTTTCAAAGATGGCCCGCGGCCGCACGCTGATCGCCATCTCCCACCGGCTGAGCATGGTGCGCGACGCCGACATGCTGCTGGTCGTCGAGAACGGCCGTGTGACCGCGACCGGACCGCATGACGTCCTGCTCAAGAAGAGCCCGACCTACAAGCGCTTGTGGGAGCAGCAGATGGGGTCGGCGAAATGAACATGCCCTACAGGCCGGAGCCGGCGCCTTCGCGGCCGCCGGACAAGCCGAAGCCG
>JAGQTK010000350.1 GCA_020439065.1 Microthrixaceae bacterium | reverse complement strand
CACCAGGCCACGCTGGTCGAGGAACTCAAACCAGTCCCGCAGGTCATGCGCATACGCCTTGACCGTGTTCGGTGAGCGCTCCACGGCATGCAGATGCGACAAGAACGCCTCGGCCGGCTCGACCACCACAAAATCGCGATCGAGCAGCGTCCACGACTGACGATCACCAAACGGCATCACCACCGGCTGCACCCGCAGCCCAGGACACGTCATAGACACCGAAGATAATCAGTCCACAACGCATTTTCCGGCACCGTCGACGGCGTGTCGTCTACATCGTGGACAGTCTGCTCAGGCCCTCAGATAACCAACGAGATTCTGAAACGAGCAGCCAGTTTCTTCGGGGCGGAGCTCGACCGCCAACACAAGAAATAGTCGATTTCATCGACGACAACCGCGAGGGGTTCGGGGTCGAGCCCATCTGCACCGTCCTGCGATCAGCAGGGGTGTCGGTGGCTCCGAGCACCTACTACGCGGCCAAGTCCCGCGGCCTGTCGCAGCGGGCCCAGCGCGACGCCGTCCTGGGTCCGGCCCTTGTCCAGTTGTGGAAGGACAACTACTGCGTCTACGGGGCGCACAAGCTGTGGAAAGCGGCACGTCGGGCAGGCCATGACGTGGGCCGCGATCAGGTCGCCCGACTGATGAAGGCCGCCGGTATCGAAGGGGTC
>JAGQTK010000034.1 GCA_020439065.1 Microthrixaceae bacterium | reverse complement strand
CCGGGATCTGGCTCTTCTGGGCGATGATGTGCAGCACATCGGCGTCGTCCTGGCTCGGCACGGCGACGCGCACGATATCGCAGCCGGATGCCGTGAGTTCGGCGATCTGCTGGAGCGTCCCATTGATATTCGTCGTCGGCGTGGTGCACATCGACTGCACGCTCACGGGCGCGCCGCCGCCGACGAGGACCTTCCCAACCTTGATCTGGCGGGACTTGCGACGTGGAGAAAGCGTTTCGGGCATCTTGGGCAGCCCCAGATTCACAGCAGACACGCCCCCAATCCTACGGCCCCGTGCTCGCGTGAGGCTGGGCACTGCCGGGGAATGCCGGGCACGCCCGACACAATCACCGCAACATTGCGGCGCGCGGGCACGCGGCATCCACCGCTCTGCTAGCGTGAAAACCATGTTCGCGAACCGTTTCTGGTGGCCCGCCTCATAAGGCGGTGTGTTCGCAACCTCACACAGACCGCCCGCCGTGGCGGTCACTGGTGTCCGCGGCGGTGTACCTAGACAAAGGTGACCGATGCATCCGCTCCTCGACACACTGCTCGCTGATTCCGCACGCGCGAACGCGCCTGGGCGCCCGTTTGCGCTCCTCGCCCGCGAGGGCACCGGCGTGCTGGAGGTGCTGCTCGGCGACGTCGTCGATGTCGAGCTGCTCGCCGACATCCCCCTCGTGGATGCCTCGGGCACGCCCCAGCAGGTGCTCGCGCTGGTGCCGTTCCGGCAGGTGCGCGAGCGCGGCTACGAGTGCAACGACGACGGGGAGCCCCTGCGCTGCCTGATCGTGCGCGAGCGCGAGGAGGTGCCGCTCGCGGCGGCGATGGCGCTGCTGCCGCAGGAGGAGATCCCCCTCCACGACGGCCACTTCGACGTCACCGACGAGGACTACGCCGCCACCGTGCGAGACGTGATCGAGCACGAGATCGGCCGCGGCGAGGGTGCGAATTTCGTGATCCGCCGCGACTTCACCGCGCGCGTCGACGCCGATCCCGCCACGGCGGCGCTGAGCTGGCTGCACGCGCTGCTCACGCACGAGCGCGGCGCGTACTGGACCTTCGCGATCGTCACCGACGGACTCGTGACGGTCGGCGCGAGCCCCGAGGCCCACGTGCGGGTCGACGGCGGCACGGTGATCATGAACCCGATCTCGGGCACCTTCCGCCACCCGGCCGAGGGGCCGACGGTCGCGGCGATGCGCGGCTTCCTCACCGACACGAAGGAGACGGAGGAGCTGTTCATGGTGGTGGACGAGGAGCTGAAGATGATGAGCGCCATCTGCGCGCAGGGCGGTCGCATCACCGGCCCGCACCTGAAGCAGATGTCGCGCCTGACCCACACCGAGTACGTGCTGAGCGGGCACAGCGACCTCGACCCGCGCGAGATCCTGCGCGAGACCATGTTCGCCCCCACCGTCACGGGCTCCCCCATGCAGAATGCCTGCGCCGTCATCCGTCGCCACGAGACGAGCCCGCGCGGCTATTACTCCGGCGTCGTGGCGCTGTTCACGCCGTCGGCCGAGCACGCGGGAACCCACGACCTCGACGCCCCGATCCTGATCCGCACCGCGTATCTGCGAGCCGGGGTGCTGCGCGTGCCGGTGGGCGCCACGCTCGTGCGCCACTCCACGCCGGAAGGCGAGGTCAGCGAGACGCACGGCAAGGCCGCCGGCGTGCTGGGCGCGATCGGTGCGGTGCCACGCGGCGCGGTCGCCGACGCCGACGTGCCGCGGCTGGCCGACGACCCCGAGCTGCGCGCCCTGCTCGAGTCGCGCAACGAGCGCCTCGCGCCGTTCTGGCTGCGCCCCCAGATCGCGCTCCATGAGGCCGACGACACCGCCTTCACCGGCCGCACCGCGATCGTCGTCGATGCCGAGGATCGTTTCACCACCATGCTCGCCCATCAGCTGCGCCATCTCGGGCTCGACGTGGAGGTCGTGCCGTGGCAGGAGGCCGATCCCGCCGCCCTCGCGGCCGCCGACCTCGTCGTGGCCGGTCCCGGCCCGGGCGATCCGCGCGACGCCGAGAACCCGCGCATCGCCCGGATGCGCGAGGTCGTCACGACGCGCCTGGCCTTGGAACGCCCCCTCCTGGCCGTGTGTCTGAGCCACCAGATCCTCGCGGACGCGCTCGGCCTCGACCTCGCACCCCTCGCCACCCCCCACCAGGGCCTACAGCGCACGGTCGAGCTGTTCGGTGCCCCGGCGACGATCGGCTTCTACAACACGTTCACCGCGACGGTGATGCCCGGGGTGGACGCGCTGGTCACCGACGAGGGCGAGATCATCGAGATCGCCGCCGACGCCGACGGCACGGTGCAGGGCATCCGGGGGCTCAACCTCGCATCGGTGCAGGGGCACCTCGAGTCGATCCTCTCAAGCGACGGCGTCGAGACGCTCGAACGCCTCATCGGCTACGCGCTGCACCGCTGAGCGGCCGGCCGGCGCGTTCGCGCGCCGGCCGGACCCGCGGCGGTGCGCGGCGGTGCCCGGCGCCGTTATCCGAACAGGTCGACCGGGTTGAAGATGTCGGCCGCGATCAGCAGCCCGCCCATCGCCACCAGCGCGATCACGACCACGAACGTCACGGGCACGAGCTTCGTCGCATCGACGGGCTTCGGCGCCGGCAGCCGGAACACGCGCGCCCAGATGCGCTTCACGCCCTCCCACAGCGCCACCACGACGTGCCCCCCGTCGAGGGGCAGCAACGGCAGCAGGTTGAACACGAACAACGCGACGTTCAGCGAGGCCAGGAGCCCGATCACGCCCCCGATCCGGCTCAGGATCGGGGCATCCATCGACGCGACCTCGCCGGCGATGATGCCGACGCCCACGATGCTGAGCGGCCCGTTCGGGTCGCGCTCCTCGCCGGTGAACAGCGACGTCGCGATGCCCGCAAGCTTCTCGGGCAGCTGCACGATGATCCCGGCTACGGCTGCGACGTTCTCGCCGGTCGCCTCGATGCCGGCCCAGATGGGCTGTCGGATGAGCCCGGTCGCGGGGCGGATGCCGGCGAAGCCCACCTCGACGGTCTCGATCTGTCCGTCGGGCCCGATGACCGGGCGGCCGTCGGCGTCCAGCTGCTCGCGCGCGGCGAGCGCGGGCACGAGGGTGAGCGTCTGCGGCTGACCGTCGCGCAGGACCACGACCTCGAGCGGGGTGTTCGGCGAGTCACGGATGATGGCCGACGCCTCGGCGAACGTGTCGATGCTCGTGCCGCCCACCGATGCGATCACGTCACCGGGCTCGAAGCCCGCGGCGTTCGCGGGGGCCGGGGTATCACCCGGGCCGCATTCGGTCTGCGCGGAGCCTGCGGGCACGATGCACTCGCTGAGGCTGCCGACCGTGGTGGTCGCACCCTGGATGCCGATGGCGCTGAACAGCACGGTGAACAGCACGCCCGCAAACAGCAGGTTCATCACCGGCCCGCCGAGCATGACGATCACCCGCTTGACGACGGGCAGCTTGTAGAAGACGCGATCGTCATCGACGCCCTCGAGCGTCTCATCGTTTGCGGTGCGCGCATCCTGCACCATGGTCTTGAAGAATCCGGCGCCCGCCTTGCCGGCGCCGGCGCGCTCCGCCGGCGAGGGCGGATACATGCCCGCCATCGAGATGTAGCCGCCGAGCGGCAGCCACTTCACGCCGTACTCGGTCTCGCCGATGCGCCGCGACCACAGCGTCGGCCCGAAGCCCACCATGTACTGCCCGACGCGCACACCGAACTTCTTCGCCGGGAGCAGGTGCCCGATCTCGTGCAGGGCGATCGACACGCCGAGTCCGACCACGATGATCGCGATGCCGATGATGAAGGGGATGACGCTCACCGCGCTCACGATACCCGCGCTTGCTCCGAGTTCGCTGGTGCGCCGGGCGTCCGAAGCGGCGCCCGGCGCACGCGTGCGGGAACGGCCGTATGAGAACATTGATGCGCGTTACACACCCCCCACCCTGAGAGGATGAGCCGCCGCCTTGGACGCTCGCATCCCCCCTGTTCTCCGCCCCGATCACCCGCCCGTGCGCCGGCTTTCGGCGCTCGCGGAGCGCTTCGCCGACCGCGTCGTGGGCGACACCGAGGGCATCCAGGTCACGGGCATCACCCTCGCCACCGCGGACCTGCGCGCCGGTGAGGTGTTCGTCGCCATCGCCGGCGCGAACCGCCATGGCGCCGAGTTCGCGCGCACGGCGGAAGATGCCGGCGCGGTCGCCGTGCTCACGGATGCCGCCGGAGCGGCCCTCGCCGCGGCATCGGACGTGCGAGTGCCCGTGCTGGTGGTCGGCGACCCCCGCGCCCTGCTCGGCGCCGTGTCGGGCTGGGTGTACGGGACCGGCAGGAACGACACCGACACCGACACCGACACCGACACAGAGCACGATCTTGGACCGATGCCGCTGCTGCTGGCCACGACCGGCACGAACGGCAAGACGAGCGTCTCGCACCTGCTCGAGGGCATCCTGCAGCAGGTGGGCGCCGTCACCGGCCTCTCCTCCACCGCCGAGCGTCACATCGACGACCAGGTCGTGGTCAGCCGCCTGACCACCCCCGAGGCCAGCGAGATGCACGCGCTGCTCGCCCTCATGCGCGAGCGCGGCGTCGAGGCGATCGCCGTGGAGGTCAGCGCGCAGGCGCTGAGCCGGCACCGCGTCGACGGCATCGTGTTCGACGTGGCGGGCTTCACCAACCTCTCGCACGACCACCTCGACGACTACGCCGATATGCGGGAGTACTTCGAGGCGAAGGCGCCGCTGTTTCAGCCCGAGCGCGCCCGCCGCGGCGTGGTCAGCCTCGACACCGCCGCGGGGCACGAGATCGCCGCCGGCGCCGGGATCCCGATCGTGACCGTGGGCACGCCCGCGATCGCGCAGGATGCTGCGGCCGCCGCCGCCGCGGATTGGGTCGTACACATCGGGGCGGAGCTGCCGGCCTACACCGAGTTCACCCTCTCGGGTCCCCAGGGGCGCACGCTCACGACCCGCGTGCCCGTGATCGGCCCGCACATGGCCGCGAACGCGAGCCTGGCGATCGTGATGATGCTCGAGGTCGGCTACGCCTGGGACGACATCGTCGCCGCGCTCACCCGCGACGGCGGTATCCGCGCCTATCTGCCGGGCCGCACCGAGCGCGTCTCAGGCGACACGGGCCCCACCGTCTTCGTCGACTTCGGGCACTCCCCCGACGCGTTCGAGAAGACCCTCGCCGCGGTGCGCCGGGTGACGCCGGGCCGCGTGCTCATGCTGTTCGGCGCCGACGGCGACCGCGACGCGAGCAAGCGTCTCGACATGGGGCGCACCGCGGTGCTCGGCAGCGACATCCTCGTCATCACCGATCACCACCCGCGCTTCGAGGATCCGGCATCCATCCGCCGCACCCTCATCGAGGGCGCGCGCGCCGCTCGACCCGACGCGCAGATCCACGAATACTCGCCCCCCGAGGCGGCGATCGTCGCGGCCGTCGGCCTGGTGGGCGAGGGCGACGCGATCCTCTGGGCGGGCCCGGGGCATCAGGACTACCGCGACATCCGCGGCGTGCGCACACCCTACTCGGCGCGCGAGCTTGCGCGCGCGGCCCTGCGTGCCGCCGGCTGGGCTGTGCCGGAGGCGCGCCAGCACTAGGCGGCAGCCCGCGCTCCGAACGTCCTGGAGCGCTAGCGCGAGCGCCCCGCCGCGATCGCGGCGTCGGCGGCCACGCGCGCCCAGCGCTCGGCCTCGAACAGCGATTCGCGGTTGAGGGCCCCCGCGCTCTCGTGCGACTCGACGATGCGCGTCACGGTGTCGACAATGCCCGTGAAGGGCAGCCGCCCCTCGTGGAACGCGTCCACCGCCTGCTCGTTCGCCGCGTTGAACACCGCCGGGTAGGTGCCACCCTGGCGACCGACCTGCTTGGCCAGGGCCACCGCCGGAAAGGCCTCCGCATCCAGCGGCTCGAACGTCCAGCTCGTGGCCGCGCGCCAGTCGAGCGGGCGGCCGACGCCCGCGATGCGGTTCGGCCAGTCCAGCCCCAGCGAGATCGGCAGGCGCATATCGGGCGGGGATGCCTGCGCGATGGTCGAGCCATCCACGAACTCGACCATGGAGTGCACGATCGACTGCGAGTGCACCACGACGTCGATCTGCTCATAGGCGACGCCGAACAGCAGGTGCGCCTCGATCACCTCGAGCCCCTTGTTCACCAGCGTCGCCGAGTTGGTGGTGACAACCCGCCCCATGTCCCACGTGGGGTGCGCAAGCGCCTCGGCGGGGGTGACCTCGCGCAGTTGCGCGCGCGTGCGGCCGCGGAAGGGGCCCCCCGAGGCGGTGAGCACGAGGCGGCGCACCTCGCCCGCGGTGCCCGATCGCAGCGCCTGCGCGATGGCAGAATGCTCCGAGTCGACGGGCACGATCTGCCCTGGGGCCGCGATCCGCGTGACCAGCTCGCCGCCCACGATCAGCGATTCCTTGTTGGCGAGCGCGAGGGTCCGGCCGCTCTCGAGCGCGGCGAGGGTCGGGCCGATGCCCACCGAGCCGGTGATGCCGTTGAGCACCACATCGGCGTCGACGTCGCGCACGAGCTGCTCGGCCTCTTTCGCGCCGAGCGCCGTGCATTCCACACCGAACTCCGCGGCCTGCGCATCCAGCTGCGCGCGCTGCGTGCCGGCGGCGAGGCCGACCACCTCGAAGCGGTCCGGGTTCGCCCGGATCACATCGAGCGCCTGGGTGCCGATCGAGCCGGTGGAGCCGAGAATCAGGATGCGTCGCATCCTCTCAGCCTATCGACGCGGCCCTGCCATGCCCGGCGACGCCGCGCTGCCGCGCCCGGCTACGCGGCGTGGGCGTTCGCGAGGATGTCGATCACGAACACGAGCGTCTGGCCCGCGAGCTGGTGCTCCGACTCACCGGCCTCGCCGTAGGCGAGTGCCGGGGGAATCACGACGAGCACCTGCGAGCCGACGGTCTGACCCTCGAGCGCCTGCACAAAGCCGGCGACGTACTGGTTGCCCGGGTTCGAGTACGCGCTGCCGCGTGACCAGCTGCTGTCGAACGCCTCGCCCGTCGCCCAGTTCACGCCGTAGTACTGCAGCAGGGTGGTGTCGCCTGCGGTGACCTTCTCGCCGTCGCCCTGCTTGAGCACCGAGATCTCGATCGCCTCGGGAGCCGGGGCATCGGGGATCGTCACCGAGGGCATGCCATCCTCGTCAAGCGTGACGGTCGGCATGCCGGGCTCCGCGTCCTGCGGCTCGCCCCACGCTGCGGTGTCGACGGTGTCGAGCACATCGAGGATGTAGACCTCGCCGGGCGCGTTCACGCTCGACGGGAACGTCGCGACGATGCGCGAGCCGACGGTCGCGCACCCGAGCACCTGTCCGAGCGGGCTCTCGGGCGCGATTGCCGAGGGCAGAATGAGTCCGTCCCCGTAACCGACCGTGCCGAGCTCTTCACCGGTGTCGGCGTTGAACGCGCTCAGCGCGTAGGCGACGAGGCTGTCTTCGCTGATCGCCTCACCATCGCCCTCGACCAGCACGGTGCGCTCGAGCGTCTTGATTTCGAGCGGCGTGGCGAACGTCGCGGTGGATGCCTCACCCGTGGTGCCCTCGACCTTGATCGCCTCCGAGCCCTTGCCCGACGGCGCCGCCGCCGCGCACAGCGCCGAGTCATCGGCCGAGGGGCTCTCGCCCCCGGTGCCCGCGCAACCCGCGAGCGCGAGTGCGGAGAGCGTCAGTGCGGAAAGGGCGAAAGCGGAGCGAGTGCGCACGAAAAACCTCATCGGTGTGAAAGCGGGGATGCCCCATTCTCGCGCAGGCGTCTATGACAACGCTGGGAGCGGGCTGGTCGTGGTGTGATTTTCGGCCAGATTTCGCCGTGGCGCCCCCTGTGCGGCGGTGGGAACACCGGCGGGCGGGATACCCTGAGTGAATGAACTCAGAGCACGCGGCCGCCCCCGAAGGCGCCACCCCCGCGCAGCCTGAACCCGACGAAGAGCGCAGCACGCCGAAGCAGGCCGGGTTCATCTACAACTTCGGGCGCTCGCTGATCCGATCGCTGGCGCGCGTGATCTACCGCCCCCGCATCGAGGGCACGGAGCACGTGCCCACCGACGGACCCGTCATCTTCGCGAGCAACCACCTCTCGTTCATCGACTCGATCGCGATCCCGGTCGCGGCCCCGCGGCCCGTGCACTTTCTGGCGAAGTCGACCTACTTCGAGGGGACCGGCCTGAAGGGCTCGATCGTGCGCGAGTTCTTCGTGTCGATCGGCGCGATCCCCGTGCGCCGCGGCGCCGGTCAGGCGGCGCTCGATGCGCTCGACCAGCAGAAGCAGCTCCTTGAGGCCGGGCACGCGGTCGCCCTGTACCCGGAGGGCACGCGCTCACTCGATGGACGCCTGTACAAGGGGCGCACGGGTGTCGCCTTCCTCGCGCTCGAGTCCGGCGCCCCGGTCGTGCCGGTCGGCCTCATCGGCACCGACGACGCGATGCCCAAGGGCGCGAAGTTCCCCCGCCTCAACAAGCGCATCACGGTGCGCTTCGGTGCCCCGATCGACGTGAGCCATCACGGCCCCGCGACCTCTGGTCGCGCCCGTCGCCTCGCCACCGACGAGATCATGGCCGCCATCCACGAGCTCTCCGGCCAGGAGCTCGCGGGCGTCTACAACGAAGCGCCCGCCCAGGGCACCGTCGAGAAGATCAAGCGGGCGCTCCCCCACGAACGTCGCTGATCGGGCGCGGCATCACGGCCCCGTCGCCTCACCGAGCCGTGCCACCTCGATGGTGGGCTCGTGCCGGACCGGGAACCGCACCGAGGCGGCGATGAAGCACAGCTCGTTCGCGCGCTGATGGGCCGCGAGCGCGGCATCCACCATCGCCTCCTGCGCGACGACCACGTGCGGTCGCAGGACGACCTCGGTGAAGGCGCCGCCGCCACGACCGTCTTGCAGCAGCACCCCGCTTGCCTCGTCGCGATAGGCGACGACGACGACCCCCATCGTGACCGCCACGTGCAGGTACGAGAGCAGGTGGCACTCCGAGAGCGCCGCGAGCAGCATGTCCTCGGGGTTCCAGCGCGCGGGATCGCCGCGGAACGGCTTGTCGGCGGATGCCAGCAGCTCGGGCTTGCCCGAGACCTCGACCGTGATGTCACGGGCGTAGTCGCGGTACCCGCTCGTGCCCGTGCCCCGGTTGCCCGTCCAGGTTGCGCGTAGGCGATACTCGTGCCGTCCGATCATGGGATCAGTGTGCCACGGGCGACGCCCGCCGCGACGGGGCATCCGCACGGCGAGGCGCCGGGTCGCCTCCGACACGGGCGGGGGCGGCGGTGCTTTAGGCTGGACCCTGCAGGGGCGTGGCCTCGGCCAGAGGTCTCGACCACAGGAGGAGGCGTGCCCGTGCCCGAAACCTTCGGCATCGCAGACGCAGTCCAGCTTGCCGTTGCCGAGCGCAGCGGCTTCATCGAATCACGCCACGCGGGGATCGCCATCGTGCTCGGCCCCGACGGCACGGTCACGCGCAGCCTCGGCAAGACCGACGCGCTGATTTTCCCGCGCTCGAGCCTGAAGCCGTTCCAGTCGCTCGCCGCGCAGACCGCCGGCGTGACGCTCACCGGCGAGTGGGCGGCACTGTCGACCGCCAGCCACGCGGGCACCGACCGCCACGCGGCCGTCGTGCGGGAGATGCTCGCGAGCGTCGAGCTCACCGAAGACGACCTCGGCTGCCCCGAAGCCTGGCCCGGCGACACGGCCACCCGCAACGAGCTCCTCCTCTCGGGCGGCGGCGCCTCCCGCTTGCGGATGAACTGCTCGGGCAAGCACGCCGCCATGCTCATGGCCTGCATGTCCAACGGCTGGGACACCGCCGGCTACCTCGCCCCCACGCACCCCCTGCAGCTGCACACCCGGGAGGTCGTGGAGCGCCTCACGGGCGAGCGCATTGCCGCGGTCGGCGTCGATGGATGCGGCGCCCCCGTGTTCGCGATGACCCTCGCGGGGCTGGCCCGCGGCATCCAGCGCATCGGCACGGCCTCGGAGCGTTCCCCGTTCGCCCTGCACCGACTCGCCGGCGGCCTGGTGAAGGCCGTGCGCGAGCACCCCTGGGCGATTGACGGACCGGGGCGCCCCGACAGCGTTGTGATCGAGCGGACCGGCGCGTTCGCCAAGGGCGGCGCCGAGGCCGTGATGGTGATGGCCGCGCCCGACGGCACCACCGTCGCGCTCAAGATGCTCGACGGCGGCGCGCGCGCCTGCTCGATCGTCGCGCTGCACCTGCTGCACGAGGCCGGGGCGCTCGAGACCGAGTCGGTCAGGGCAGCCGCCGCGTCGCTCTCGCTCGCCGTGCACGGCGGCGGTGAAGTGGTCGGCGCGATCCGCCCCGCAATCGTCGCCACGTAGACACCGGCCGCGCAGCCGGCGCGCCCGGCGCACCGCGCGGCCTTCGTCCCGGACACAGACCCCAGCGCGGGTCGCAGCGAGAGAAGAGCAGAACCTTGAGAATTTCCGTCCCCACCGAGATCAAAGACAACGAGTATCGCGTCGCGCTGACGCCGGCGGGCGTGCACGACCTGGTGCGCGCCGGACACGAGGTGATCGTGCAACGCGGCGCGGGCGTGGCCTCCTCGATGAGCGATGCCGAGTATGCGAGCGCCGGCGCCGAACTGGTCGAGGACGCGGCCGAGGTGTGGGCACGCGCCGAGCTGCTGCTGAAGGTGAAGGAGCCGATCGAGGCCGAGTACGGGTTTCTCCGCGACGATCTCGTCCTGTTCACCTACCTGCACCTCGCCGCCGACCGTGCGCTGACCGATCGCCTCCTCGCCGACGGGGTCACTGCGATCGCGTACGAGACCGTGCAGCTTTCGGATTCCTCCCTCCCCCTCCTCGCCCCGATGAGCGAGGTCGCCGGGCGCCTGGCCCCCATCGTCGGCGCACACACACTGCTGCGCTCGCAGGGCGGGCTTGGCCTGCTGATGCCGGGTGTGCCCGGAACCCGCGCGGCGCAGGTGACAATCATCGGCGGCGGCGTCGCGGGCAGCAACGCGGCCGTGACCGCCTCGGGGCTCGGCGCCGACGTCACGGTGTTCGACACGAACGTCGATCGCCTCCGCCAGCTTGACCAGCACTTCCAGGGACGCGTGAAGACCGCCGCCTCCAACCCGTTCGATCTCGATCGCGCGGTCGTCAACTCGGACCTCGTGATCGGCTCGGTGCTGATCCCGGGCGCGCGTGCGCCGAAGCTGGTCACCAACGACATGGTGGCGCGCATGCGCCCCGGAAGCGTGCTGGTCGACATCGCGGTCGATCAGGGCGGATGCTTCGCCGACACCCGGCCGACCACCCACACCGAGCCCACCTTCACGGTGCACGGCTCGCAGTTCTACTGCGTTGGCAACATGCCCGGCGCGGTGCCGAATACGTCGACCTCGGCCCTGACCAACGCCACGCTGCCCTACGTGCGCGCGATCGCCCGCGATGGCTGGCGCGCGGCGATGCGCAGCAATCCCGCGCTCGCGCTCGGGCTGAACACCGCCGCCGGCGCGATCGCGAACGCCGGCGTCGCGCAGGCCCACCACATGCAGTCCGAGCCGCTGGCAGACTTCTTCAGCTGACCGCACTGGCCGCGCCGCCACCCCCGATCCCGCCGCCGCCCCCGCGCGGCAGGCGGACCCGGCTAACCGTGCCGTCCGGCGCGCACAGCCACCCGGAGTCCCCCGCGATGTACGGCGGGAGCTCGCGCGCGCCCGTCATGGCGCGAAACTCGATCCACGACGAACCGTCGATGATCAGTGGATGCCCCGAGCGGATCGCCGCGAGCAGCGACCAGTGCTCCTGCCACGACTGGGCATCGCCGACGACCACCACCGCGTGCTCGCCGATCCCGGCGACCTCCGCCATCCGCGCGCCGGTGGGGAGCGCGCGAAGCGACACCACCACGGCGCCGAGCGGCGACCACTGCGCGCGAAGGCGCGCCTCCAGCACCGCGGGGGTCCGACTCACGATCCCGAGCGGTCCGGCGGGTGGCCGCCACTGCGCGTCCTCAGCACGCGGCGCCATCGCCGCAGCGCCCCAATCGCGTGGCGCCGGGGGCACCGTTCCCGCCGTGGGCGCCGTGCCGACGTGCTCGGGTGGAAGCGCCACTTGCACCTCCAGCCCATCGATCGTGCCTCGTCCGGCCGGCCGGTTCGGTGCGAAGGTGCTCGCCTCCGCGCCGGCCGCGAGGTGGTCGGTGCGGTTGGGTGTGCGCAGCACCAGCCGCGTATGGAACGCTTCGCCCAGCCGTGTGCCGGCAATCGGGACCCGCTGGGCACTCGCGGCGACCGTGATGCCCACGCGGAAGCCCTCGCGCAGCACGCGCTCCACCCGCTCGCTCAGCACCGCCGCGTAGTCGGCGGGCATTCCGGCGATCAGGGCATCGAGGTCGTCGATGAGCACGAGGGTCGGCACCCCGTTCCCCTCCGGCAGATTCGCGAGGTCTTCGATGGCGTCCCACGCCTGCTCGCGGTCCGCCCCGATTCGAACGCACGCCACCGCGGGGCCGCTCGCCCCCGCGCAGGCGGCATGTGCGAGCATCCGAAGTGTCGCGCTCTTGCCCGAGCCCGCGCCGCCGACCACGAGCAGGCTGCGATCGCGGGCCGGCACAAAGGCCCAAGGCCGCTGCCGTTGGGCCGCGGGTTCGTCGAGCAGCCCGAGCGGCATCGACAGCCCGCGGATGGGATTCGCCGGCTGCGCATCCCTGGAGCTCTCATCCGTGGGTGCCGCACGTTCGGCCGCGGTTGCAGCGCTCTCGTCCGCGGTTGCGGCGCTCTCCTCCGCGGTTGCGGTGCTCTCCTCCGCGGTTGCGGCGCGTTCGTCCGCGACGGCCCGCGCGAGGGCATCGGCCGTCAACCGCGCCGGGAGCGGCGGCAACCAGGGGCGCCGCGGCGGCTGGCGCCCGGCCCATCGTTCGGCCGCGCCGCTGAGGTCGCCCGGCGCGGCGCGCGTCACCTGCGCGATGAACGGCACGGTGTCGCTGGGGCGGCGCACCAGGAGCACACCCGGGTGCGCCGCGGGAAGCGCGGCCGCCCCCGCGACCCCGAGCACCGCTCGGCTCTCGCCCTCATCGACCACCCGCAGGCACAAGCGCAGCGGGATGTTCGCAAGCAGCCCGTCGCGCACCGTCCCCGCTGCGCGCTGCGTGCCGAGCACGAGGTGCACGCCCAGCGCGCGCCCCCGGGCGGCGAGATCGGCGAACAGCTCCTGCAGCTGGGGGTGCTGCGCGAGCAGCGCCGCGAACTCGTCGATCACCACGAGCAGCCGCGGCATCTCAACGCGCCCATCGGCGATATCGCGAGCGCCCGCGTCGGCCAGGCGGGATTCACGCCAGCGCAGCTCGGCCTGCAGGCTCTCGAGCGCCCGGCTCGCGCCGCTCGCATCGAGATCCGTGATCACGCCGACGACGTGCGGCAGCGCGGCGAGGGGCGCGAACGCGGTGCCGCCCTTGAAGTCGGCGAGCAGGAGCACGACCCGTTCCGGTGGGTACAGGGCGCACAGCGCGGTGACCCAGCTCACCAAGAGCTCGCTCTTGCCGCTGCCCGTCGTCCCTGCGATCAGCGCATGCGGTCCGGCAGTGACGATGTCGATCGGCACGGCCGCGCCCTCCGCGACAGCGAACGGCACCGGCAGCGCACAACCCGGACGATCGCCGCCTGCATCGGCGTCGGCGAGGCGGCCCGTCTCGGCGAGGCGGCCCGTCTCGGCGAGCAACTGGCGAAGTGCGGGCGGGGAGGCCGGTGCGAGCGGCGGAAACAGCGCGAGCATCCGTTCGCGCAGCTGGGCAGTGATGGCGCGGGCCTGCACCTCCCCCACGAACTGCACCACAACGGCGCCGCCCCACCCCGCACCGGGACCGGCGCCGCGCGCCGCATCGCGGGCACCGAGCTGATCCGCGCCCGGCCCGGTCAGAAAGAGGACGGCCGCACCGTCCGCCCCGCGCACCTGGGCGACTGCCACACAGCGCGGATCGGGTGATGCGTCGACGGGCCCGTAGGCGATGCGGATCTCGCCGCCGACCCCGCCCCGGGTGTGC
>JAGQTK010000349.1 GCA_020439065.1 Microthrixaceae bacterium | reverse complement strand
CAAACACTGCACGGCGATTAGCCGAGGGCTTTCGCTTTGTTTCAAGTTCGGAGATGCGGTTTGTGAAACTGCTCCAGTCCATTTTCCCTATCTCGTTGATTCTGGTTGATAGCTTTTCAGCGCGCATAGCGTGTTGATCAGCTGCATTTGTTCCACGGTATCGCACTTGGCCTCGCGCAAGCGCGGTGAGCCGAAGACCAAGGCCAGGCCCTTGGCACGCGACACCGCCACATTGATACGGTTGAGCGAAAACAGAAACTCCATGCCTCGTGATGTCTCTTCGGCAGAAGATGCCGTCATTGAGACAAGGCATACAGGTGCTTCCTGCCCCTGAAACTTGTCGACCGTCCCGACCCGAATGTCATCGGGAAGTGCATCTTGGAGGGCATTCACCTGAGCGTTGTAGGGGGCCACAACGATGATGTCAGACCGGCGCATGGGTCGCTCAGTGCCGTCTTTTTCAGTCCAGGTGCCCGTCAGAAGGTCGTCAATCGTGTCCTGAACTGCGGCAACCTCTTCGGAAGCGATCTGCGCATTGCCTTCATGGTTCACGGGCACCCAAAAGGCACCCGCAGCTGGGAAACTGGTTCCCGATACGCCTTGGCGGACCGTATCTGCGTGACTGATCAAACGACCTTCGTAGACCTGGTCGGAGATGAAACGGCAGA
>JAGQTK010000348.1 GCA_020439065.1 Microthrixaceae bacterium | reverse complement strand
GGAAACGAGGATGGAGTCATGCCGAAGGAACAGTCGCCGGGGAAGCCCACGACACGCAGGTACAGCGCTGAGGAGAAGGCCGCCGCGGTGCGGATGGTCCGAACGTTGCGGACGGAGTTGGGCAGCGAGCACGGGACGATCCAACGGGTAGCCGGCCAGCTGGGCTACGGGGTGGAGTCCGTGCGCTCCTGGGTGCGCCAGGCCGATATCGACGAAGGCTACACCCCCGGGGTGTCCACAGTTGATGCCCGCCGGATCCGTGAGCTTGAGCAGGAGAACCGAGAACTCAAGCGCGCCAACGAGATCCTGAAGCGAGCGGCGAGTTTCTTCGGGGCGGAGCTCGACCGCCAACACAAGAAATAGTGGCCTTCATCGACGCCCACCGCGCCGACTTCGGGGTCGAGCCCATCTGCACCGTCCTGCGCAGCGCAGGAGTGCAGGTGGCCCCGAGCACCTACTACGCCGCCAAGACCCGCCAGCCCTCGGCGCGTGAGCAGCGCGACGCCGCGATGATCCCGGTCCTGGTCAAGATTTGGGAGGACAACTACCGCGTCTACGGAGCCCGCAAGCTGTGGAAAGCCGCACGTCGGGCCGGTCACGACATCGGCCGCGACCAGGTTGCCCGGCTGATGGGCATCGCCGGCATCGAAGGCGCCCGACGCGGCAAGG
>JAGQTK010000347.1 GCA_020439065.1 Microthrixaceae bacterium | reverse complement strand
GAACGTCGAGATCCTGCGCGGGCTGATCGCCGTGCGCGACGCCCGTCGCGCCGACGGGCTGCCGGACGTCGTGCTCGAGCACGTGCGGGGCCACTCGGGGCATCGCCTGAACGGCTGGGCCGACGAGCGCGCGGTGCGCGCCGCGGGGCACGGCGCACAGGGGCGCGAGCTGATCTGGAGCACGCATCGCACCGCCGAGCGCATCGACGTGAGCGCGCCCGCGCCGACCTCCGGCGAAGATCGGCGACGCTAGCCGCCTCCGGGCCTCGCGCGTTCGGCGTTTTCTCAAAAAGCGCTGGTCAAGCGCCCAGAAATCTCCCAGCTTTCGGCCGAATGGGGGACATCCTGCGCGGCTGAAACCCGCTATTGTGGGAGTGGAGCCATCACGTATGCGCCGACCGCCAACCCCAATCGCGGGCCGTCATTCCCCAAAGTGACGCGCTGCGGCGCGGTGGCTCCGTTCGGGCCCCCTCGAGCCGTCCAGTCCCCAATGGGCCACTCGAGGGGGCCTCTTGCGCGCCTGGGCCCGACACGCGATCCCGGGCGGCGGCCGCGGGCAACTACCATGGCAGAAGCCCGCGGTCACAGGATCGCCACGCTCGCGGCCGGCCGCTCCAGCTTGCGGCTCGCCCCACGACCCGCGGTTCGCCGCCCCAAGAAAGCCGAAGAT
>JAGQTK010000346.1 GCA_020439065.1 Microthrixaceae bacterium | reverse complement strand
GACCTGCTCGCCGCGCTGGAGAAGTCCTCGGGCCGCGACCTGGACTCGTGGGCGCAGGAGTGGCTCCAGACCTCGGGCGTGAACACGCTGGCCGCAGAGTTCGAGCTCGCCGAGGACGGCACGTACTCGTCCTTCGCCGTGCGGCAGTCCGCCCACCCCGACTTCCCGACGCTGCGCCGGCACCGGCTCGGCATCGGCCTCTACGACGCCGTGGACGGCCGCCTGGTCCGGCGTACGTCGCTGGAGACCGACGTCAGCGGCGAGCTGACCGAGGTCGCCGAGCTGGTCGGGCAGCAGCAGCCCGACCTGCTGCTGCTCAACGAGGGCGACCTCGCCTACGCCAAGATCCGCCTCGACGAGCGCTCGCTCGCCACCGTCGTCGGCGGCCTGGCGACCCTGGACGACTCGCTGGCGCGGGCGCTGTGCTGGGGCGCGGCCTGGGACATGACCCGCGACGCCGAGATGAGCGCGACCGACTTCGTCGCGCTGGTGCTCAGCAGCATCGGCAGCGAGACCGACGCGTTCGGCGTCTCCCGGATCCCCGGGTACGCCGCGCTCGCCAGCACCCTCTACACCGCCCCGGCCCACCGCGACGCGGTGCGCGCCACCTGGGAGCAGGGGCTGCGCACGCTGCTCGAGGCCGCCGAGGCCGGCAGCGACCACCAGCTGTCCTT
>JAGQTK010000345.1 GCA_020439065.1 Microthrixaceae bacterium | reverse complement strand
ACACGTGCACCTCCTCCCACTCGAGGATCCCGGCGGCGTCGAGCAGGTCCCGGTCGACGGTGACCGACCCCTCGTAGTCGACATCCGCACCCGTGACGGTGGCGCGGTGGATCTTGGACGCGAACATGCGTCGGACCGGCCCGCGTGCGGGCGAAGTGGGCATGGTGACTCCAGGGGGTCGGTCGCGCCCCTCGTCGGGTGCACGCTGCCCCGACGGTAACGGACGTCACGGGGGCGGGTCCACGGCTGCGTTACCGTTCCCAGGTGCTCGCCGCCTCGCTCGCGCAGGCCGTCGGTTCGCTGCTCCCGGTGGCAGTCGCCGTCGCGATCAGCCCGATCCCGATCATCGCGGTGGTCGTCATCCTCGGCACACCCCGCGCCAGGATCAACGGATTGGCCTTTGCGGCGGGCTGGGTCGTCGGCCTGGCCGCCGTTGCCACGGCGGTGCTGGTCCTCACCGGAGCGTCCGGGGCCGACGATCCGACCTCGTCATCCGCCACCGGGGCCAACTGGGTGCAGGTCACGCTCGGGGTGGCGCTCCTCGCGCTGGCCGCCCGGCAGTGGAAGGGACGACCCGGACCGGGTGAACAGGCCGAGCTGCCCGAGTGGATGGAGAAGGTCGACCGGTTCGGACCGGGGGCGTCGACCGGCGCCGGGCTCGTCCTGTCCGCGGCCAAC
>JAGQTK010000344.1 GCA_020439065.1 Microthrixaceae bacterium | reverse complement strand
TGGACGCCGGACGGTTGCGTCGCGCCGACCCCCGCCTGGTCGCCGCGCTGGCCTACGCCACCGTCACCGGCATCGCCACCGAGCCGGAGGTCCTCCGCGCCGTCGGCTGGACCCCGACGATGGCCGAACTGCGCCGCCTGCGCGATGAGCTGCTGGCCTTCCTCCGCGCCGCGCTCACCCCGTAGATCCGAGTGGGGGGCTGACGACGTCAGCGGGCGGTGTTGCGGCGGCGGCGGGCGTGGCGCTCGAGGGCCAGGCGGACCAGTTCGTCGATCAACTCGGGGTAGGTCATCCCGCTGGCGATCCACATCTTCGGGTACATCGAGATCGGGGTGAAGCCGGGCATCGTGTTGACCTCGTTCAGCAGGAAGCCGCGGCCACCTTCCTCGAAGAAGAAGTCGCAGCGCGACAGGTCCTCGCAGCGAAGGGCACGGAACGCCCGCAGCGCCAGTTCCTGCACCTCGGCCGTCTGCTCGTGCGTCAGCGGCGCGGGCACCAGGGTCTGTGAGCCGTCGTCCACGTACTTGTCGGCGTAGTCGTAGAACTCGGCGGCGGGGATGATCTCGCCGGGCACGCTGGCCCTCGGCTCCAGGTTGCCGAGCACGGCCACCTCGATCTCCCGGCCGGTGATCGCTTCCTCCACGACGACCCACTCGTCGTAGCTGAGGGCGAGCTGGATG
>JAGQTK010000343.1 GCA_020439065.1 Microthrixaceae bacterium | reverse complement strand
GATTGTTGGGCGCTTTGTCGCCCGTGCGCAGGCTATAGAAAAAGTTGATGATGAAGAGCAGCACGCCCAGCGCTAAGATGAACGCGCCGATGGTCGAAAGCTGGTTGTAGATGTCCCACCCCAGCCCGGCGTCATAGGTGTAGACCCGGCGCGGCATGCCCAGGAAGCCGGAGATGTGCATGGGAAAGAAGGTGGTGTGAAAGCCGATGAAGACGAGCCAAAAATTCCACCGGCCCAGGCGTTCGTTGAGCATCTTTGCCGTGAAGAGCGGGATCCAGTAGTAGAGGGCGGCGAAGATGGGAAAGAGCACGCCGCCGATGAGGACGTAGTGGAAGTGGGCGACGATGAAGTACGAGTCGTGCACCTGCCAGTTGAACGGCACCACACCCACCATGACGCCGCTCAGGCCGCCGATGACGAAGGTGATGATGAAGCCGATGACAAACAAGAACGGCGTGCGCCAGATGGGCTTGCCGTACCAGATCGTGGCGATCCAGGCGAAAATCTGGATGCCCGCCGGAATGGCGATCAGGATGCTGGCCGCGGCGAAGAACGACATGGCGATCTGGGGCAGTCCCACCGTGAACATGTGGTGGACCCACAGGGCGAAGCTCATGACGCCGGTGGCGATCAGCGCCATGACGATGTAGTTGTAGCCGAGCAGCGGTCGCCGCACGAAGAC
>JAGQTK010000342.1 GCA_020439065.1 Microthrixaceae bacterium | reverse complement strand
TTCACAGACATTGTTCCACTTGGGGGGGAACTCCGGATTGGTCGACCAGGCTGGGGAAGCGGAGACTGACGATGGAGTCGCCGGCTCGAGTGACGAGCCGGTAGCCGCTCCGGTCGACCAGCGGCGGTCCCGTCAGGACGCCGGAGTCGGTCCGCATCAGCGTAGCACTCTCGGTGCCGAGCTCGAACGGCGTGGCGGAGAAGCGCAGGGTGCAGTTGCTGCGCGAGGCATCGGAGAAGATGACTCCTTTTCGCCGTGATTTCAGCTGAACGCGGCCTGCCCGGATGGAGCCGCAGCCAAGAGGAATCATGAGCCGTGCGCGCGTGCGTGCGTGCGTGCGTGCGTGCGTGCGTGCGTGCGTGCGTGCGTGCGTGCAACATCGGAACCCCCGGGTCTTCCCCTCGTGGTTGTTCCGAAGACACCCGTCCGGCCTGGCGCTGGCCAACACAAACCCTGCGCGGGCACAAACGAGTGGGAGAGTGTGGGCTCCGAGATCCCGGGCACCTGCGACGGAACTGGTCGCTGCCGCTCACCACTTGACGAAGCTCACTGCGGGACGAGGATTGTCGCAGGGAGGACGGAAGGCCGCGGTGGGAATGCACGCATCGCCATGCCCGACGTCGGTGACTGGTCGAGTGGCGTGGGAATAGCGACGCGGACTGCGCGTCGGTCTCCACGTGCA
>JAGQTK010000341.1 GCA_020439065.1 Microthrixaceae bacterium | reverse complement strand
TGGCTGGCCAGCGAGATGCTCAAGACCCGCGTCGCGCACGGCTACTGCTCCCGCCACGAGTCCCAAGGGCCCTGCTCCTACGCCAACATCTGCGAGACCTGCGACAACTACACCCCGGCCGCAGAGTTCGAGCCCGCCCTGACCGACCAGCTCGCCGACGTCCGAGCACTGCAAGCCGACGCCGAACAGCGGGGCTGGACCGGTGAAGAAGAACGACACCGACACGTCGCCGAAGCGATCGAGAACCACCTCAAGAGCATCCAACCAAGGTGACCGACCAGGCCGACATGCTTGACCGGCCCACGAGGGCCGGATAATGGAAAGGCTCAACAAGGAGGTCAAACGCCGCACCGACGTCGTCGGGGTCTTCCCCAACCCCGAGGCGCTGCTCCGCCTGGCCGGCGCCGTCCTGGTCGAGGCACACGACGAGTGGCAGGTCACCGCAGAACGTCGCTACCTGTCCGAACACTCCATGGAGCTCGTCACCGGCGCCAAGACCACCGCAGAGGAGGTAGCCAAGCCCGAACTCATGACGGCATGATTCACCATCACTGACCCCGCACGGTGTCGAGAAACTCCACCACGACGCGGGACGTCACCGGTCGCAGTGGGGAAAGTCGAGGTCTTGACGTACCTGGTGCGTCACGGACTGCACCTTCCCTGTACTGCTGGAAGCGGGCCG
>JAGQTK010000340.1 GCA_020439065.1 Microthrixaceae bacterium | reverse complement strand
TCCGTAGCGGCGTCGTACACCGCCACCCCGTCGCCGAAGTCGACGACGGTCAGGTGGTCGGACGGGACGACTACCTGTCGTTCGTGCATGTGGCGACAGGACTGTGGCAGCTACCAGGTGAGCGACACGGATCCGTCCGTGCCATCCCCACCACTGCCGCCGTTCCCGCCGGCACCCCCGCTGGGTCCGGCGCCCGCCGTGGCAGTTCCGGTACCGGTCGAATAGGCGGATCCGCTGCCGCCGCCGCCACCGTCGCCTGCGCCGTTATGGGTTTCGCCCTTGCCGCCGCCACCACCACCGCCGCCACGGTATCCGCCGCCACCACCGCCGCCGCCGGCACCGTCCCAATCTTTCGAGTCATCTCCGTCGGTTGCGCCGACGCCGCCGCCGCCGCCGTCACTCACCCGCACGAGCGAGTAGGCGCCCGAGCCATAGCCGCTGGATTGGTTCTGGTTTCGATCACCGCCGTTGAACCCGGGCCAACCCGAGTTCGAGTTGGCCGAGTCTCCCCAGTACACGCCGCCCGACCTACCGCCGGTCCCGACCAAATCGGTTCCCCCCATACCCTCCTCACCGGACCGTTTTTTGTCCCCGGAGTTGGACATCGTCCCATTCGCGCCGTCGATCTTTCCGGAGGATGCGCTGCCGGACGTGAGCGATCCGCCGGCGCCTCCGCCGGTGGTCGA
>JAGQTK010000033.1 GCA_020439065.1 Microthrixaceae bacterium | reverse complement strand
TAGAGAATACCCCACGAATGCCGGCCGGCGCGAATCGAGCGCGTCCGCGGCTCAGACGCCGGCCTTGCGGGCGGCCTTGCGCACCGCTTTCGCGCGCTTCTTCTGCTGCGCGGCGAGGTCGCTGAGGTCGACCTGCCGGAGCGCCTGCATGCGCGCATCGCGCATCTGCTCGTAGTCTTCGTCGAGGTCGGGACGCTGCACCACGAGCTTGAGCGTCGATGCGATGTTGGCCGCCACGTCTTCCCACGCCGCCTCGCGTGACTGCTCGATCAGGCGCAGCAGCTCACCCTCGTCGCCCGCACGGCGCTCCAGCTCCTTCGCGACCTTCTTGTACTCGCGGCCGCGGCGGCGGAGATTGCCCGTATCGCGGTCGCGGTAGTCGTGCGTGCCGCGCGATTTGGTGTGCAGCCCCCAGGCGGACTTGCGCTGCTCGGCGACACGCGCAGCACCGTCGGTGGCTTCCTTCGCGAGCGCGAGCATCACTTCGCGCGCCTCGTCGAGGAAGGACGACGGGTCGAAGTCGCGACCCTCACCGATGCTCTCGACGAGGATCTTGTTTTTGAGGGCCATCCGCACGGCCGCTTCGGCAATGTGAATCCCCTCGAAGACGAACGCTTCCGACGCTTGGTTTCGGGCCTGTCTCGACACGCGCACTCCCCTCGGTGATTCCCTCCGAGCGTACCCCGCGGTGCACGCCGGCGACGGCAACAATTCCGATCCGGGATGGCGCGGCCCTGACGGCCCGAACACGACGGCCCCGGGGGCCGGAACACACGGGCGTGCGGCAGACCCCGCGAACGCCACGACCGGCGCGAAAGCGCGGGTCGAGAACGGGGGGCGGGCCCCGGTACTGCCGCCTAGCGACCGACGGTGCAGGTGCGCTGCCCCGCGGTCTGTCCGGTGATGTCCGAGGGGAGCTGTACCCGATCCGGTGCGCCTGCCGAGACGTCGGCGCCCGGCTCGCTGGGAGCGGGGGTGACCGGCGTCTCGCCCTCGGCGGGCACCTCGACGGTTGACTTACCGGCGCTGGTGTCGCCGGTAAGGTCGATCGCCGAGCCCGCGGCGAGCGCGGCGAACAGCGCATCGCCGGCGGCGCGCTTGGGGAGCACCTTGTTGGGGTTTTGCGTGTCGTAGCCGGTCGGGTACTGCACGAAGACGATGTCGTCGAAGTCGATGTCTTTCAGCGTCAGCGCGAGCTGCACCATGCGCGTGGGCGAGGCGAGCGACTGCGAGGGGGTCACCGCGTCGGTCGCGGCGTAGGCGAGACGGAACAGCGCCGCGGGATCGGTGAGCACCTCGTCGCTGGAGAGCTTGCGCACGAGCGATGACATGAACTGCTGCTGATTGCTGATGCGACCGAGATCGGAGCCGTCGCCGATCGCATAGCGCGTGCGCAGGAACGCGAGCGCCTGCTCGCCGCTGAGCTCCTGCGTGCCGGCGGGGATGTCGAGGCCGGAGTCGCGGTCCCGGATCGGGTCTTCGACACACACCTCGACGCCGCCGACGGCGTTCGAGAGGTTGATGACGCCCATCCAGTCGATCGTCGCGGCGAACTCGATCGGCATCTTCGTGAACTCCTCGACGGTCGCGACGGTGCACGGCAGCCCCCCGTACATGAGCGTCACGTTCAGCGGTTGGGCCGACATCGCCGAGTGCTTACCCGTGCCGTCGGCGCGCGGGCACGCCGGGATCGGCACGATCATGTCGCGCGGAAAGCTCACGACGGTCGCGCGGCGCGGCGCCTCCGAGACGTGCACGAGCATGGTGACGTCGTTGCGCTCAGCGTCGGCATCGGCGCCGGTGCAGCGGTCGCCGAACGCGCCCGCCCACTCCGGATCGCACTTGTCGGTGCCGACCAGCAGCAGGTTGAAGGCGCCCTCGTATTCGCCGATGGCGGGTGGCAGCAGCTCGTCGTTCGGCAGCGCCACCGCGTCGGTGCTGAAGTTGCGGCTGAGATCCCACGCCGCGAACGAGCCGACGCTCAGCACGCTGACAAGCACGACCGCGAGGCCGATCCCCACGGCGCGGCCGATCTGGGCGAGCGGGTGCGGCTGCCGAAAGCGCGTGTGCCGCGCAAGCGTGTGCCGGGTCCGAGCGCGGGGCGGCGTTGGTTGCATGAGGGATCCTTCGGGTTTGCCCGTTGTGACTGGCCGTGTGCATGGGCCGGTTTCCGAGCCTAATCAGCGTGCATCCGCGAAAGCTGAATGCCCGCGGGGGCGCTCCTGTGCAGCCGCCGGGCGCCGGGCACGGCCCCGGCACACCCCCGAGGTGAAACACTGGATGCACAACCCTAAGGAGAGTGACGTGACACACGGCAGCGCGCACCTGGTCGGCAGCTCGGAGCACATCGAGGCGGAGCGCGTCGGGCGCCCCCACGCGCCGAGCGTTCCGGCCGCACCCCGCACGGATCTGCCGCAGGGGCTGGACGCAGGCCTGTTCAAGCTCGCGTTTCGCCATCACGCCGCGGGCGTCGCGGTGATCACCGCCGATGCAGGCCAGGGCCCGGTGGGCATGACCGTGACCTCGGTGTTCTCGGTCAGCGCCGAGCCCCCGCTGCTCGTGTTCGCCGCGTCGGCGCACTCCTCGGCCGCCGCGACCATCGCAAACGCCGACACCGTCGTCGTGCACCTGCTCGCCTCGGCACAGCTGCCGATCGCACGTCTGTGCGCCACCAAGGGCGTCGACCGCTTCGCGGACCCGGCGATGTGGGATCGACTCCCGACCGGCGAGCCCTACTACGTCGATACCCCGGTGTGGATCCGCGGCCGCATCATCAACACGATGGATGCCGGTGATTCGAAGGTGATCGTCGTGCATGCGCTTGAGGCACACGCGCCGGACGAGGATGTCCGCCCGCTCGTCTACCACAACCGCACGTGGCACGAGCTCAGCGAACGCTCGGTGATCGCCGACACGGTGCAGGCGGGCTAACCGTGCCGCCCGCTCGCGCCGCAGCCGTGGACCCCCGCATCCGCCGCACCGCGGCGGTGCTGGCCGACGGGCGCGAGCTGTTCTACTTCGACGACGCGGAGCCTGCGGGGCGGGATGCCCACGCCCCGGCCGACCCTGCGCGCCACCGCCGGGTCGACGCTCGCGCGCTGGGCCCGCGCCCGCCGACGGCGCAGATGCGCCGCGACCCGCTCTCGGGGGAATGGGTCTCGATCGCCGCGGCCCGGCAGCACCGCACGTACCTTCCGCCTGCCGATCTCGACCCGCTCGCCCCGCAGACCCCCACCAACCCCAGCGAGCTGCCCGACGAATACGACGTCGCGGTGTTCGAGAACCGCTCGCCCGCCTTCGGGCCCGGGCTGCCGGCCCGCGGCGAAGGTGTGGATGCCGCGGCCCGGGGCGAGAGCACGCCCGCGCTCGGCGAGAGCACGCCCGCGCTCGGCGCGAGCGCGCCCGCCTTCGGCCGCTGCGAGGTCGTCGCGTTCAGCCCGCACTCGGAGGGCTCGCTCGGCACCCAGCCGCGGGGGCGCATCCGCACGATCGTCGAGGCGTGGGCCGCGCGCACCGAGGCGCTCTCGGCGCTGCCGGGCATCGCGCAGGTCTTCCCGTTCGAGAACCGCGGCGAAGCCATCGGCGTCACCCTCACGCACCCGCACGGGCAGATCTACGCGTATCCCACCATCACCCCGCGCACCGAGCGGGCGCTGGCCTCGGCGCTCGCGCACCGCGAGCGGCACGGCGGCGAACTGTTCGCCGACATCCTCGCCTTCGAGCGTGCCGGCGAGCGCGTGCTGATCGCGGGCACGCATTTCACCGCGTTCGTGCCCTTCGCCGCGCGCTGGCCGATCGAGGTGCACGTCCTGCCGCACCGGCACATCCCCGACCTTGCCGCGACGAGCCTTGCCGAGCGCGACGAGCTTGCCGAGCTGCTGCCTCGGCTGCTGCGCGGCATCGACGCGCTCTACGACTCGCAGACCCCGTACATCCTCGCCTGGCACCAGGCGCCGGTGCACCGCGGGCGCGAGCACATCCGCCTGATGCTGCAGCTGACAAGCCCGCGCCGGAGTGCCGACAAGCTGAAGCACCTCGCCGGTTCGGAGGCCGCGATGGGCGCCTGGATCGGCGACATCGTTCCCGAGGCGGGCGCCGCGGCTCTGCGCGCGGCGATCGAGCGGGCGGATGCCGCAACATGAGCGCGCCACCGCGCCCGGCCACCGCGCACGCCACCCCCTCCGCCGAACGCGCCGCCGCCGAGTTCACCCGGCGCTTCGGGCGCGCCCCGCTCGGGGTCTGGTCGGCACCGGGCCGGGTGAACCTGATCGGCGAGCACACCGATTACAACGACGGCTTCGCGCTGCCCTTCGCCATCGACCGCCGCACCTGGGCGGCCGTCGCGCCCCGCGAAGACCGCCGCATCCGCGTGGCATCGACCTTCGCCGGCGACAAGAGCGTCGAGCTGCCCCTCGGGCTGCTCGACCCCGCGCGCCTGGCGGGCTGGTCGGCGTATCCCCTCGGGGTGGCGTGGGCGTTCGGCCGGCTCGCCGCGCGCGGCGGCGTGGACGTGTGCTTCGATTCTTCGGTGCCGGTCGGCGCCGGGCTTTCGTCGTCGGCGGCCATCGAGGCATCCATCGCCATCGCCCTGAACGAACTGTGGGGTACGAACCTCGATCGCTCGGCGCTCGCGCGGATCGGCCGGCTCGCCGAGAACGAGGCGGTGGGCGCCCCGACCGGCATCATGGACCAGACCGCGGCGCTGCAGGGCACCGCGGGGGCTGCGGTACTGCTCGACGCCCGGACGCTGCACACGCGCGCGGTACCGCTCGGCTTCGCTGCCGCCGGTCTCGAGGTGCTCGTGATCGACACCCGCACGGCGCACGCACACGCCGGCGGCGGCTATGGCGCGCGCCGCGCCTCCTGCGAGCGTGCCGCCCAGGTGCTTGGCGTGCCGGCGCTTCGCGACGTCGCCCTGGCGCGGCTCGAGGCAGCCGAAGCGCTGCTCGACGACGAGACGTTCCGCCGCGCCCGGCACGTGCTCACCGAGAACGCACGGGTGCTCGCAGCGGTCACGCTGCTGGACGCACACGGTGATCCGGCGCGCTCGGGCGATGCGCTCGCGCGCGACATGCGCGCGATCGGCGCGCTGCTGGATGCCTCGCACGCGTCGCTGCGCGACGACTTCGAGGTCTCGACCCCCGAGCTCGACCTCGCCGCCGAGTCGGCTCGCGCCGCCGGGGCGCTCGGCGCCCGGATGACCGGCGGCGGGTTCGGCGGCGCGGTCATCGCGCTCGTGCCGACCGCGCGGAACGCCGCGATCGCCGAGGCGGTGACCCGCGCGTTCGCCGAGGCCGGATACCCCCGGCCGCAGCTGTTCACGGTCACCCCCAGCGCGGGCGCCCGGCGCGAGCGCTGAGGCCCGTGCGCTGAGACCCGCGCGGCACGCGACCGACGCCGGCGCTACGCCGCGTCGGGGTCTGCCGGCGTCTTGATCGCGGCGCCCGCCGTGATCAGCACCAGCAGCGCGACGGTTTGCAACGCAAGCCACACGACGATGTCGAACTCGAGCGGGAACATCGGGTTCCAGATCACGACGATCGCCGCCATCGGGATCGCCCACACCCAGCGGTGCGCCTGAATCGCGAAGACCGCGACGATGACCGCCATGATCGCCACGACGAAGCGCACATAGAGATAGGCGTCGGTCTCGACCAGCGGGTAGCCGACGCCGAGGGCGATCGCCGCGATGAGCGCCGGGGCGAGGGCAAGGCGACGGTAGGAGGGTTCGGCGGATCCGCTCCGCGAGCGCTGAGACGACATCCCCCCAGGATATGCCGGGGCGGCGGGGTGAATTTCCTTCCCTCTCCGCGAGGCTGCCGCTACGGTGTGCGACATCCGCGTGCCGCCCGGGTGCGCGGCCCTCCGCTCCAACATCGTCGTTGGGAGACCCGCGTGACCACCATCGATCCGCTCGCCATCCAGGCGTGGTACCGGCGCCTCGCGGGCGTCGGCGCCCACCCCGACCCCGAAGCGCCCGGCACCGCGGGCCGCCCGGCGCCGCTGCGAGTGTTCGGCGAGCCGGGCCTGCGAAGCTATGCCGAGCGCAGCCGCGCCGAGGCGGCGAGCGCCGGCGATCCGCACCGCTTCGAGTGCGCGACGCTCGAGCGCTGCATCGGCGCGCTCACCCTCACCAGCCACCTCGTCACCCCGAGCACCCTCACGCGCGGCGGCGACGAGCGGCCAGAGGCCGAGGCATCCATCATGTTCACGATCAGCACGCTCGGCGTCTCGCGCTGGGCGACGCCCACCCGCCAGGGGTTGCTTGTGCCGGGCCGGATGCTCGCGGTGCCCTCGGTGCACCCGGTGCGCAGCGAGGCCCTCGAACTCACCGAGGAGACGAGCCTTCGCGTGCCACTGCGCGCGCTGGGCGTGTTCGGCGGCGAGCTGTTTACGATGCCGAGCCTGGTGCTGCCCGAGACGCCCCTCACGCGGGCGGTGGGGATGTACCTCACCCGCCTGCTGTTCGAGCTGGCATGCGAGCCACCGCTGGATGCCCCGACTGCCGCCGCGCTCGAGGCGGCGACGCTCGAGCTGATCACGGCGGTCACCGCCCAGCTGCAGCAGCACGACGAGGGCGCCGCCGCTCGCCGGCGCAAGCTGCGGACCGCGGTGAGCCGCCTGATCGACCGCGAGTTCGCCAGCCCGACATGCAGCGTCGACTCGATCGCGCACGCCCTGCACGTGAGCAAACGGCAGCTGTACCGCGCGTTCGCCGACGATGAGGGCGGCATCGCCGGCTTGCTGGCGCGGCGCCGGCTCGAGGCCGCCTACGAGCTGCTCACGCGGCAGCCGCAGCTGAGCGTCGCCGAGGTCGCCGAGCGCTGCGGCTACGGGGATGCCGGAACCCTGCGTTCGCGGTTTCGCAGGGCCTACGACCTCAGCCCCTCGCAGCTGCGCGAGATCCACTTCGCCGCCGCGCTCGAAACCGCGAACGGCTGACCCGCTCGTCATCTGGCGCACGCGCGGGCCTGCGTCGCTACGCTCATGGCATGACTGCAGACCACGCGTGGAAAGCGTTCACCGTCGAACGCATGGATCACGTCGCGCAAGTGACACTCATCGGGCCCGGCAAGGGCAACGCGATGGGCCCCGATTGCTGGGCCGAGATGCCGGTGCTGTTCGCGGCGCTTGACGCCGACCCAGAGGTGCGGGCCATCGTGATCGTCGGATCGGGCTCGCAGTTCACCTTCGGCCTCGACCTCTCGGCGATGAAGAACAACGACGCGGCGCCCCAGGGCGGGCTCGCGCGAGCGCGCACCGAGTTCCTGACGAAGCTGCAGCGCATGCAGGCCGCCATCACCGCCGTCGCCGAGTGCCGCAAGCCGGTCATCGCCGCGGTGCACGGCTGGTGCATCGGCGGCGGCGTCGACCTGATCTCGGCCGTCGACATCCGCTACGCGAGCGCGGACGCGACCTTCAGCGTGCGCGAGGTGAAGGTGGCGATGGTCGCCGACCTCGGCAGCCTCGCCCGCCTACCCGCGATCATCGCCGACGGCCACCTGCGCGAGCTCGCGCTCACAGGCAAGAACATCGACGCGGCTCGGGCCGAGCGCATCGGCCTCGTCAACGATGTGTTCGACACGCCGGAGGCGACCCTGGCGGCCGCCCACGCGACCGCCAAGGAGATCGCCGAGAACCCGCCGCTCGTCGTGCAGGGCATCAAGAACGTGCTCGATCACTCGCGGAGCGCCGGCGTGCACGACAGCTTGCGCTACGTCGCGGCCTGGAACTCGGCGTTTTTGCCGTCGCTCGATCTGCAGGAGGCGGTCAGCGCGGTGTTTCAGAAGCGCCCGCCGGTGTTCCGCGGCGAGTAGTCGCCGCCCGCACGCGCTCCCCTTCCGGTCGGGCGCTCGGGCGGCGTAGCGTGGCGCCGTGGGGAACACGATCACGGTGGCGATGTCACTGGACGAGCGGCTCGTGCTCACCATCGCCGTGCTCGCCTCCTTCGTGGCGTTCCTCGACGGCACGGTGGTCACGATCGCCCTGCCCGCCATGGAGCGCGACCTCGGTGGCGGCCTGGCGACCCAGCAGTGGGCCGTGGATGGCTACCTGATCACGCTCGGCGCGCTGATCCTGCTGGCCGGCTCGCTCAGCGATGCGTACGGGCGCCTGCGCGTGCTGCGCATCGGTCTCTACGGCTTCGGGCTCACCTCGGCCGCGATCGTCGTGGCGCCGAACCCCGAGGTGATGATCATCGCGCGGATCCTGCAGGGCGTGGCCGGGGCCCTGCTCGTGCCGAGCTCGCTCGCCTTGATCATGTCGACCTTCCGCGACCGGGCGGCGAGCGCCCGCGCAATCGGCATCTGGACCGCGATGACCACGATCGCCCTCATCGTCGGGCCGCTGATGGGTGGGCTGTTCGTGGATTTCGCGTCGTGGCGCTATGCGTTTCTCGTGAACGTCGTGCCGATCGCGATCACGCTGGTGCTTGTCGCGCGGCTCGGGCAGCACGATGTGCGCCGGGCCGGGGCATCCATCGACTGGCTCGGGGCCGCGCTGTGCACGATCGGTCTCGGCGGCACCGTGTACGCGCTCATCGAGCAGCCGCGCCTGGGCTGGGGGTCGCCCGTGATACTCGTCACCCTGGTGGGTGGGGTCGTCGCGTTCGCGGGATTTCTCGTGCGCCAGCGCTTCGCCCGCGATCCGATGATGCCGCTGTCGCTGTTTCGGGCTCGCAATTTCTGGGCCGGCAACCTCGCCACCGCGTTCGTCTACGCCGCGCTGTCACTGAACGGCTTCGCCCTCGGCGTCTACCTGCAGCAGGGCGCAGGTCTCCCCGCCACGCTGGCGGGGCTGGCCACCATGCCCACGACGCTCTTCATGATCGTGCTGAGCGCGCGGATCGGAACCCTCGCGGGCCGCTGGGGCCCGCGGCTGTTCATGACCATCGGCCCGATCCTGATGGGCCTCGGCGCCCTCTTGCTGCTGAGCGTCACCGACGAGTTCTCATACTGGACGCAGGTGCTGCCGAGCGTGCTGGTGTTCAGCCTCGGCCTCACGATCACGGTCGCGCCGCTCACCTCCGCCGTCCTCGGTGCGATCGAGCCGGAGCGCTCGGGCATCGCATCGGCGATCAACAACGCCGTCGCGCGCGTGGCCGGGCTCATCGTGATCGCCGCGCTCGCGGCCGTCGTGGGCGGCGAGCTCGACCTGCACGGCTTTTATCGCGCCGCGATCGTGACCGCCGTGCTGATGATCGCGGGCGGGGTCGTCTCCTTCCTGTGGATCCAAAATCCACGGGGCGAGCCGGTGGATGCCGCGACCGCCCCCGCGCCAGCGCATTCCTGAGCACCCTTGCGCCTCGGTACCCTAGGGGGGTATCGTATGCGACATGAACGGCTACGTCGCAAACAAGGACGACCTGCTCAAGCGCCTCAGTCGCGCTGAGGGGCAGGTGCGAGGCATCGCCCGCATGATTGAAGACGACAAGTACTGCATCGACGTCCTCACCCAGGTCTCGGCGGCCACAAAGGCGCTCGAGACCGTCGCGCTCTCGCTGCTCGGCGACCACCTCGAGCACTGCGTAGCCGAGGCTGCCGCGGTGGGTGGGCCCGTCGCCGCAGCGAAGATCGCCGAGGCGAACGCGGCCATCGCCCGCCTGGTGCGCTCCTAGCACCGATCGCGCACCACCCGCGCGCGATCGGACGAGATCCTCCTCCCGAACCATCCACACACCATCCACACACCCGCCACACACACAAAGGAACCGAAATGACCAACGAAGCCATCGACATCAACCTCACCGACGTCACCGCAAACACCGGCGGCGGCTGCTGCGGCGGAGGCGGCTGCGGGTGCAGCGGCGGCGGCCACGCAGCGACGCCCGCAATCGTCAGCGTCCGCACCGACTTCTCGGTCGAGGGCATGACCTGCGCGCACTGCGTCTCGAGCGTCACCGAGGAGCTCGGCGAGATCGCCGGCGTCGAGCGCGTCACCGTCGCGCTCGTGGCAGACGGCGTCTCGACCGTGAGCGTGCACAGCGCCGCACCGCTGCAGATCGCACCCCTTGAGGCGGCCATCGCCGAGGCCGGCTACACGGTGGTGCCCGACCTGCCATGAGCGCCACCGACCTCGAGCTCGACATCGCCGGGATGACCTGCACCTCGTGCGCCATGCGCATCGAGCGCAAGCTCAACAAGCTCCCCGGCGTCGAGGCGACCGTGAATTACGCGACGGAGAAGGCACGCGTGCGTGCCGAGGGGGTGGATGCCGCCGAGCTCATCGCCGTGATCGAAGCGACCGGGTACCAGGCAACACTCCCCGCTCCCCCCGTCACACACACGGACGCCCCGCCCGCCGATTCGCGGGCGGAACTCGAGGTCGTAGAACTGCGAAACCGGCTCATCATCACCGCCGCGCTCACCCTCCCCGTGGCGCTGCTCTCGATGATCCCGGCCCTGCAGTTCACCAATTGGCAGTGGCTCGCGCTCACCCTCACCGCGCCGGTCGCGGTGTGGGGCGCGTGGCCATTCCACCGCGCCGCGGCCATCAACGCGCGCCACGGTGCCGCCACGATGGACACGCTGATCAGCGTCGGCGTGATCGCGGCGTTCGCGTGGTCGCTGTACGCCCTCTTCTTCGGTTCGGCCGGCGTTGCCGGCATGACCATGACGATGACGCTGTTCGGCGCCCCGCACGAGGGCTCCGGAGACATCTACCTCGAAGTCGCGGCGATGGTGACGGTGTTCATCCTCGCCGGCCGCTACGCCGAAGCACGGGCGAAGAAGTCCTCCTCCGCCGCGCTGCGCGCGCTCCTCGAGCTCGGCGCGAAGGACGCGAGCCGCCTCGTCGGCGGCCTCGGCGGCACCGAGCAGCGCGTGCCCGTCGCACAGCTCGCGGTGGGCGACCTCGTGGTCGTCCGCCCCGGCGAGAAGATCCCCTCCGACGGACTGGTCGTGGACGGGGCATCCGCCATCGACGCCAGCATGCTGACCGGCGAATCGATTCCGGTCGAGGTCGCCCCCGAATCGCGCGTCGTCGGCGCGACGCTGAACGTCGGCGGCCGCCTGGTCGTCGAGATCACGCGTGTGGGCGCCGACACCGAGCTGGCGCGCATGGGCAGGCTCTTGGAGGAGGCGCAGACCGGCAAGGCGCAGGTGCAGCGCCTTGCCGACCGGGTCTCGAGCATCTTCGTGCCGATCGTGATCGGCCTGTCGATCCTCACCTTCATCGCGTGGCTGGTGTTCGACGGCTCGCTCGAGATCGCCTTCACCGCCGCGGTCGCGACGCTGATCATCGCCTGCCCCTGCGCCCTCGGCCTCGCCACGCCCACCGCGCTGCTGGTCGGCACCGGCCGCGGCTCACAGCTGGGCGTGCTGATCCGGGGCCCGCAGGTGCTCGAACGCACCCGCCGCGTCGACACGATCGTGCTCGACAAGACCGGCACGATCACGAGCGGGCACATGTCGATCCTGTCGGTGCTGCCGGCCCCCGGCATCGACGAAGGCGAGCTGCGCCGCGCCGCCGCTGCCGCCGAGGCCGGGTCCGAGCATCCCATCGCGCGCGCGATCGTGCAGGGGGCGGATGCTCCCGCCGCACAGTCGTTCGCATCGCACGCCGGGCACGGGGTCGAGGCCCTCGTCGACGGCGCCATGGTCGTGGCGGGGCGCCCGTCGTGGCTCATCGAGCAGTGGAGCATCCGGGTAGACGCTGCCGCGCTCGCCGAGGCCGACGCGCTCGCCGCCCGCGGCGCCACCGTCGTGATGGTCGCCCGCGACGGCGCGTACCTCGGCGCGATCGCGGTCGCCGACACCATCAAGGCCTCGAGCGCGCGGGCCATCGCGCGCTTGCGCGAGCTCGGCCTGCGGCCCGTGATGCTCACGGGCGACAACGCCGGCGCGGCCGCCTTCGTCGCCGCGCAGGTGGGCATCGACGAGGTGCACGCGGGTGTCACCCCGGTCCAGAAGCTGGAGACGATCCGCGCCCTCCAAGCCCAGGGCCAGATCGTCGCCATGGTCGGCGACGGTGTCAACGACGCCGCGGCCCTCGCCGCGGCCGACCTCGGCCTCGCGATGGGCGGCGGCACCGACGCGGCGATCGCCGCGAGCGACATCACGATCGTCTCAGGCGACCTGCTCGCGGTCGTGGATGCGATCCGCCTGGCGCGGCGCACCCTCGGCACGATCAAGGGCAACCTGTTCTGGGCCTTCGCCTACAACGTCGCGGCGATCCCCGTCGCGATGCTCGGCCTGCTCAACCCCCTGATCGCGGCCGCCGCGATGGCGCTCTCTTCGGTGTTCGTCGTGACGAACAGCCTGCGGCTTCGCGGCTTCAAGACCGACCCCGCACGCGCATCCGCGCAGGCAGAGGCGGGCACGGCGCGCGCCGCCGCCGCCGCGACGGCGGCGTAGCGCGCACACGGCACCGAGAGGAGGGCGCTCCCATGGCACACGTTGCACCACACGACGAGGAGCCGCGCCCGGGGCACAGCGCCGATGCCGGCAACGGCGCCCACGCCGATCACAGCGCCCATGCCGGCCACGGCAGCCACGCCGGCCACGGCGGCCACGGCGGCCACGCGGCGCAGTTTCGGCGCCTGTTCTGGATCATGCTCGTCTTCGCGATCCCCGTCATCGCACTCTCGCCAATGTTCGGGATGCTGCTCGGCTACTCGCTCCAGGGCGACGTGAGCGGCTGGGTCTCGCCGGTGCTCGGCACCGTGATGTACCTCTGGGGCGGCGCACCGTTCCTGCGCGGTGCGGTCGACGAGATCCGCGCGCGAGAGCCGGGCATGATGCTGCTGGTCGCCCTGGCCATCACGGTGGCGTTCATCGCCTCGTGGGGCGCGACCCTCGGCGTCTTGCACCACGAGCTCGACTTCTGGTGGGAGCTCGCGCTCCTGATCGTGATCATGCTGCTCGGCCACTGGATCGAGATGCGCTCGCTGGCCCAGACCGCGTCGGCGCTCGACTCGCTCGCCGCGCTGTTGCCCGATGCCGCGGAGCGGGTCGAGGGGCACGAGATCGTCGTGGTCGAGCCCGCCGCGCTGCGCGTCGGCGACATCGTGGTCGTGCGTCCGGGCGCCCGCGTCCCGGCCGACGGCGTCGTGGTGCAGGGCGGCGCCGACTTCGACGAGTCGATGATCACGGGTGAGTCCCGCCCGGTCCGGCGCGAGACCGGCGCGCAGGTCGTGGCGGGCACCGTCGCCACGGACTCGGGCGTGCGCGTGCGGGTGACCGCGGTCGGCGAGCACACCGCGCTCGCCGGCATCCAGCGCCTCGTCGCCGATGCGCAGCACTCGTCCTCACACGCCCAGCTGCTGGCCGACCGCGCGGCCGGCTGGCTGTTCTGGTTCGCGCTGGGCGCGGGGGTGCTCACCGCCATCGTCTGGAGCGCCGTCGGCCTGCCCGATGTGGCCGTGATGCGCACCATCACCGTGCTCGTCATCGCGTGTCCGCACGCGCTCGGGCTCGCGATTCCGCTCGTCGTCTCGATCGCGACCGAACGCGCCGCGCGCGCCGGCGTGCTCGTGAAGGATCGGCACGCGCTCGAGGCGATGCGCACGATCGACACGGTCGTGTTCGACAAGACCGGCACGCTCACCATGGGCACCCCCGCCCTCACGGCGGTGCACCCCGCCACCGCGGCGATGCATGCCGACGAGGTGCTCATGCTCGCCGCGGCCGCGGAGCTCGATTCGGAGCATCCACTCGCGCGGGCCATCGTGCACGCCGCAGGGGAACGAGGGCTCACCCTCGCTCGGGCGAGCGCGTTCAGCTCGTCACCGGCGGTGGGCGTGCGGGCGATCGTCGACGGGCGCACCGTGCGTGTGGGCGGCCCCGCCCTGCTTCAAGCGGAGGGCCGGCCCGAGCTTGCCGCCACCCGGGAGTGGCGCGACGAGGGTGCGATCATCCTGCACGTGCTGGTCGATGGCGCCGTCGTCGGCGCGCTTCGCCTCGCCGACGAGATCCGGCCCGCGTCGCGAGCCGCGATCGACGAGCTGCACGCCCGCGGGGTCACGGTGGTGATGCTCACCGGCGACGCCGAGGCGGTCGCCGCGTCGGTGTCGGCCACGCTCAGGATCGACCGATTCTTCGCCGGGGTCCGCCCCGAAGACAAGGCGGCGGGGATCGGCGTGCTCCAGGCAGAAGGGCGCGCCG
>JAGQTK010000339.1 GCA_020439065.1 Microthrixaceae bacterium | reverse complement strand
CGCGGATGCTGCGCCCGATCAGGCGGGAGATCTCGTGGGTGCGGCCGCCGATGCGGCCCTTCACGCTCTCGCGATCCGACCGGTCGTTGGTGGAGCGCGGGAGCATCGCGTACTCGGCCGTGACCCAGCCCTTCCCCTTGCCGGTGAGCCAGCGCGGCACGCCGTTGGTGAACGACGCCGTGCACAGCACCCGGGTGTCGCCGAACGAGATCAGCGCGCTGCCCTCGGCCTGCTTGCTCCATCCGCGCTCGATGGTGACGGGCCGCAGCTCGTCGGGGCGGCGTCCGTCGGCTCGCGTGTCGGTCATGTCGCTCCTCGGTTCGGGGTGGTCGGGATGGCCCCGGTCTCGAAGGTCTCCACGCGGGTGACCTCGGGGCCGAGGAAGCGGGCGGCCAGCATCCGGAACGCGTCGGCGTCGGCGCCGGTGCACTCGAACCGGTGGATGCCGGGGGCGCTGTCGCGGCGGTCGAGCCCGTGCTCCACCAGACGGCGGTACAGGTCGGCGGCGGTCTCGTCGGCGCTGGAGACCAGCTGCACGCCGGGGCCCATGACGTAGCGGAGCGCGGCGGAGAGCAGCGGGTAGTGCGTGCAGCCGAGCACCAGGGTGTCGACGTCGGCCGCCTTGAGCGGAGCGAGGTACTCCTCGGCCGCCTCGAACAGCTCCGGGCCGCTCGTGATGCCCGCTTCGACGAAC
>JAGQTK010000338.1 GCA_020439065.1 Microthrixaceae bacterium | reverse complement strand
AGGATTGAGGCGTGTCTGAGTAAATGTCGGACGTAGCCGGGTAAATACCCAGCCAGGTTGGGCGTGCGGTTGTGGTTGTGGTTTTCATTGTCCTCGACTCCGTCGGTGGTGGTCGAGTCGTGCTTGGCGGGCTCGGTCGAGCCCGTCGCGGCGTGCCGTGCGGATGGCGTCGCCGCGGCCGTCGTGTTCGTCCTCGGGGGTGACGTAGCCGATCGAGGCGTGCAGCCGCACGGTGTTGTACTCGACCCGGACCCGGTCGAGTTCGGTGTCGAGGTCGCCGGGGTCGGTGATCTTCTCCAGGTGGGGCCATTCGCCCTTGACGTGGCCGAACAGGGTCTCGATCCAGGCTTGGTCGGTCGGGGTGTGTGGTCGCCCGAAGTGTTGGGCGATGTGGACGCCGGCGAGGAACTCCCGGGTGGAGTGGGATCGCATCTGGGGTCCGTTGTCGGAGACAGCGAGCAGCAGTGGGACCTGCCCGTGGTCGACGGCCTTCTCGATCTGCTCGGGCTGCCCGGACAGCAGCGCGTCGCGGAGTTCGGCGGTGTCGCGGGCGTCGATGAGGTCGAGCAGGCCCTCGGCGTCCAGGGCGGCAAGGAAGCAGGCCTCGACCTGGGTGGAGGTCTCCTCGGCACTGACCAGCGTCGCGACCCACTTGCGGGAGACCATGTCGAGCACCGCGACCGCGGCACGCTTG
>JAGQTK010000337.1 GCA_020439065.1 Microthrixaceae bacterium | reverse complement strand
AGACCGTGCTGCCGACCCGGCACGGGACCTTCCGGATGGTCGGCTTCCTCGGCCGGGGCGGCGCCGAACACGTCACCCTCTCGATGGGGGTCACCGACGGGGCGTCGCCCGGCGAGCCCGTGCTCGTGCGGCTGCACTCCGAGTGCCTCACCGGGGACGCCCTCGGCTCGTGGCGCTGCGACTGCGGGATCCAGCTCGACGCCGCGCTCGCGCGGATCGCCGCCGAGGGCTCAGGTGTCCTGGTCTATGTCCGCGGGCACGAGGGCCGGGGCATCGGCCTGCTCGAGAAGCTCAAGGCCTATCGCCTCCAGGACGGGGGGGCGGACACCGTCGACGCCAACCTCGCCCTCGGCCACCCCAGTGACGCCCGAACCTACGACGAGGCTGCGGCCGTCCTCCTCGACCTCGGTCTGCGCCGGATCCGGCTGATGAGCTCGAACCCGGCCAAGGAGGATGCCCTGCGCGCCCTCGGTGTCGAGATCGTCGAGCGGACCGGCATGTTCATCCCCGAGCCGCCGCACAGCGTCGGCTATCTCGCGACCAAGCGGGCCCGCATGGGCCACGACCTGCCGCGGGACGACGGAGGTGCGTGGCAGCAGCTCCGGGCGGGGGTCGTCCCCGTGAGCGTCGACAGCGCCGGGGACACAGACCTCGTCGATCGCTACGGCCCGCTCGTCGCGAGCGGCCCGGACGTCGTC
>JAGQTK010000336.1 GCA_020439065.1 Microthrixaceae bacterium | reverse complement strand
GTGCCCAGGAGAAGATCCACGGAATGGTGCGCAGATCGTCGAGGGACTTGGCTCCAAGGCCACGTTTGGCCGGACGGGAGCCGATCGGCAGCAGGCCGATTTCGGTCAGCGGCGTGACGGTGGAGAACCACGGTGCGAAGCCGTCGGTGTTCAGCAGGTCGAGGAAGCGGTTGTGCGCGGCCTCGTCGAGCTTGCTGGCCATGTCGGCGTACTTCTTGGTCATCTCCGTGTTGCGCTTCTCCACGCTCGGCGCGGACTGCAGCAAGGTCGCCGCAGCCACGGACTCCACGTGGCGGATGGCCAGCACCGGGTTGCCGTAGCGGGCGAAGATGACCTCGCCCTGCTCGGTGAGCTTGAAACGGCACTTCACGGAGCCGACCGGCTGTGCGAGCACGGCGCGGTTGGCCGGGCCGCCGCCACGACCGACGGCGCCGCCGCGGCCATGGAACAGGGTCAGGTCGATGTCGTGCGATTCAGCCCACTTGGCGATGCGCTCCTGAGCGGAGTGCAGGGCCAGGGTGGCGGAGGTCGGGCCGGCGTCCTTCGAGGAGTCGGAGTAGCCGAGCATGACTTCCATCTTGCCGCCGGTGGCCTTCAGACGAGCCTGGACCTCCGGGATCTTGATCATTTCCTCGAGCACGTCCACCGAGTTCTGCAGATCCTCAAGCTGCTCGAACAGCGGGATCACGTCGATGGTGGG
>JAGQTK010000335.1 GCA_020439065.1 Microthrixaceae bacterium | reverse complement strand
CAGGCGTGATGCCTGGTGCCCAACCTGGAGTTGACCCCGGATCACGGACACCTATGTTGAGGCGGGCTGGTGCTCGTCTCGGAAGGAGTCCTGATGCCGAAAGCGCATCCACCCGAGTTCCGTCAACGCGCGGTCGATCTCGCTCGAGCGGGCCGAGATCCCGGTCGCTCAGGTCGCGAAGGATCTTGGGATCTCCGAGTCCTGTCTGCGACGCTGGATGTCGATCGCCGATGTCGACGACGGCCGCAAGCCCGGCCTGACGAGCGATGAGCGTGCCGAACTGGTCCGTTTGCGCCGCGAGAAGCGGGTGCTGGAGATGGAGATCGAGATCCTCAAGCGTGCCAGCGCCTACTTCGCGAGGGAGAACGTGCTCCCAAAATGACCTACGCCTTCATCACCGAACGCTGCGGCGATCTGCCGGTCGAGCAGTGCTGTCGGGTGATGAAGGTGTCCCGCTCGGCGTTCTTCGCGTGGCGGCAACGGCAAGCGAACCCGACCGCGAAGATGGTCGACGACGCCGACCTGGCCGAGCTGATCGCCAAGATCCACGACCAGTCGCACGGCACCTACGGCGTCCCGCGGGTCACCGCCGAGCTGCGTCTCGGGCTCGGCCGGCGGGTGAACCACAAACGCGTGCAACGCCTGATGCGTGTCCAGGGCCTGCAAGGTGTGACCCGCCGCCGACGCGCCAAAGGGTGCACCC
>JAGQTK010000334.1 GCA_020439065.1 Microthrixaceae bacterium | reverse complement strand
ATGCCAGCGGAACGTCCGCCGAGGCTCGGCCTCGAAGACGTGTCGAGCCTCGAGATTCGCGCGCTCGCCGCGCGCGAGGTCATTCCCGTCGAGTCGCAGCGTGTACTGCGGTGGCGATGTTGGCACGTCAGTTCCTGCGAGTCGCGAACAATGAGTCATAACTCTTGATTCGTTACCGTACGGAGGTCTCTTCTGTTCTTGAGGTTCGACACGCGGGTCGAGTTCTTCGCGTTGGAGTTCTCTCGCATGCCGATGGCTGCAAGCAGTGAATGTGACATTTACGCTGGGGAAGTCAGATACACAACACGCGCCACGCCGTCGGACCACGCCCTGCGATGCTCCTGCTGCGCTGAGCGCCTCATGCGAAAATGAGGCGGTGGAGACCGTGCCGAGCGAACAGAGCGAGGAGCTTTCGAAGCTTGCCTTCGGGAGCAACCACATGCTCGCGCTCATGGCCGAGATCGCACGGTCTCCCGACGGAAAGTTCTCCACGCCCTCCGTCGCAACCGCCACGGGGCTGTCGACCAGCACCATCCACGCCCTACTGAAGCGCCTCAAGCAGTTGGGGCTTGTCCGGCGAACGGATGAGGTCACCCCCGAGCGGATCAGGATCTATCAGCGCGCAGTGCACCCGACATGGGACTACGCACTACGGCTTGAAGCAGAGGCAGACGCACGCGCAGCCGGAACTTTCACCATCCAGTGG
>JAGQTK010000333.1 GCA_020439065.1 Microthrixaceae bacterium | reverse complement strand
CATCCGCAGTGTGGACTCGGTGAGCGCGGCCATGAGCGCGATCTTGATTCCGGGCCGCCCTACGTTGCCTTGGCTGTTGCCGATGGCGATGATCGTGGCCGCGTGGGTGAGCTGCTGACGGTTCAGGGTGAAAGTCTCCCCGTTCGCGGTGGTCACGGTGAGCGAGTCCGGGACGGGTCCAAGGTTCACGGCCCCGGCGGGGGCGGCGCAGTGGGCGGCGGCGGGGTTCATCAGTACACCGATGCCGAGCAGTGCTACCGCGGGCGCGAAGAACATGAGCGCGAGGGCCGCGACGGCGAGCTTGCGGAACACGACGACATCTCTCAGCGCAGCGGGTTGTCGAGCTGCGACAACCGCAACAGGCGGCAGGTCGAATAGGTCGGTGCGCAGACGACGAACACGGTGAACGCCACCTCGTGCTGCGAGGTGACCGGCTGCCCGTTCCAGACGCCTTCACGGTGGCGGGTGCCCTCGATCGTGACCGCGACCGTCCCAGGGGCGAGCTGTCCTGGCTGTGCCTGCTCGACGGCATCGGCCCACGCGCCCGGCACGAATGCCCGGTCGATGGTGAGGTGCTGGCTGGTGGCGTACTGGCGCAGCTCGATCCAGGCGTCCCGGTTCGGCAGGTATGCGGCCACGTCGGAGGCGAGCCCGGCCTGTTCGTCACCGGAGGGGTCTCCGACCGCGAGGATCGCCGAGGTGTAGTCCAGC
>JAGQTK010000332.1:471-715 GCA_020439065.1 Microthrixaceae bacterium | reverse complement strand
TGAAGCTGTTCTGGGCGTCCTGCCGTCTCGCCGAAGGCGGGGTCCCGCTCAACGATGCCCTCGACGCCGTGCTCACGGCAGCGAAGTCGGACTTCGGGCCACGAGAGATCACCGCCACGGTCCGGTCCGCCTACCGCACCGTCCGCGGCGAACCTGCCCGACACGGCCCATCGTCGCCGCCGGTACGCGGTGCGTCGCCGCAGGTCGCGGACGGCTGGTTCCGTCGCGACGCAAGCGCCGCAAC
>JAGQTK010000332.1:0-457 GCA_020439065.1 Microthrixaceae bacterium | reverse complement strand
GGGACATCGAGGGTGCGGGGGCTGTGATGACCACCCCGGCCGCGAGCAGCACGGTCGCGAGCAGGACGGCGGGTCGCCGATGGGCGGTGATGACGGCGGTGTCGGGGACGGTGTTCATCGCCGCCGGCGCGTTCTGGCTGTCCTTCACCGCGCTGGCAGACCTCGCGGCCCGAAGCGGCATCGGTACAGAGCAGGCGTGGGCGTGGCCGCTGATCGTGGACGGCATCATCGTCGTCGCCACCGTCGCCGTCGTCGCCCTCGCCGGCCAGAAGTCGGCCTGGTATCCCTGGGCGCTGCTGATCGGCGGCGCCGCGGTGTCGGTGACCGCCAACGCGATCCACGCCGTGGTCGCCGCCGACGCCGACGTACCTGGCGTACTCGCTGCGAGTGTGGCGGCGGTGCCGCCGGTGGTGCTGGCAATCACCCACCTGACCGTCATCCTCACCCGCCCCACACC
>JAGQTK010000331.1 GCA_020439065.1 Microthrixaceae bacterium | reverse complement strand
AGAAGTCCGCGGAGGCTCGCCTGGGCCCTTCGAGGACCTTGAGGTAATCCGCTGCGAAGCCGGGATGCCGACCTCGAGGTTCGCTCGGCTGGTCGGCATCCCGGAACGCACGTATCGACGGTGGCAGGCCAAAGCCCGGGCCGGGCGTCCACCGAAAGGACCGTGGCCCGCGCCGGTGCGTGCTGCACACCGCGACGTGATCATCGAGCTGGCGACGGCGCACCCGGCGTGGGGGCATCGCAAGATCTGGGCGATGGCCCGCCACGACGGCTACCGGATCTCGCAACGCACGGTCGCCCGCCTCCTCGACGCCGAAGGCCTGCTCCTCAAAGCCGACTACCAGCGTGAGCGCCGCGAGCTGGCCAAGGCCCGCAAGGCCGCGTTCGCCGCGACGCCGACGGGCCCGAACCAGGTGTGGCAGCTCGACTTCTCCGAGTACGAGACCACCGCCGGCGGCACGTGGCGCGTCGCGGGGGTCGCGGACTACTGGTCCAAATACGAGTTCGGCTGGCACTGGTCGCCCACCGCGAACCAGCACGACGCCATCGCCGCGGTCGAGCTCGCCCTCGCCGAAGCCCAGCGGCTCCTCGGCCCGGTCCCGCTCGTCGAGCACCTCACCGATCCCGACACCGGCGAGATCGTCCCCATCACCTTGGTGACCGACAACGGCGGACCGTTCCGATCGTTCCGCTTCGGGGCGCTGATCACCGCCCGACCCGAGCTGCG
>JAGQTK010000330.1 GCA_020439065.1 Microthrixaceae bacterium | reverse complement strand
CAAGGAGTCCTCGCCGTACCTCGAGCTCGACCGCTCCGCCTGGGCAGCCCTGGCGCACGAGGTCGAGAACCCGCTCTCGGCGGAGGAGATCCGCCGGCTGCGCGGCCTCGGCGACCAGCTCGACCTCGACGAGGTGCAGCAGATCTACCTGCCGCTCTCGAAGCTGCTGAGCCTGTACGTCGAGTCCGCGGGCACGCTCTACCGCGCGCAGGAGCAGTTCCTCCACCAGAGCCAGCCGCCCCGCACGCCGTTCGTCATCGGGCTCGCCGGTTCGGTCGCGGTCGGCAAGTCCACCACCGCGCGCGTGCTGCAGCAGATGCTCGCGCACTGGCCCGAGCACCCCAACGTCGCGCTGGTGACCACCGACGGCTTCCTCTACCCCAACGCCGAGCTCGAGCGCCGCGGCCTCCTGCAACGCAAGGGCTTCCCGGAGTCCTACGACCGGCGCGCGCTCCTGCGGTTCGTCGTCGACATCAAGTCCGGCCGTGACGAGGTCGAGGCGCCCGTCTACTCCCACCTCACCTACGACGTGATGCCGGACGAGAAGGTCGTTGTGAAGCGGCCCGACATCGTGATCATCGAAGGCCTCAACGTCCTGCAGCCGGCGCGCACCCGGGAGGACGGGCGCTCCGGGCTGACGCTGAGCGACTTCTTCGACTTCTCCGTCTACGTCGACGCGGGCACGAGCCACATCCGCAGCTGGTACGTCGAGCGGTTCCTGCGGCTGCGCGAGACCGCGTTCC
>JAGQTK010000032.1 GCA_020439065.1 Microthrixaceae bacterium | reverse complement strand
ACCCGAACGAGCGGCTGAACCGCGAGATCCGCCGCCGCACCGACAGCGTCGGCATCTTCCCCAACAGGGACGCGATCATCCGTCTCGTCGGCGCGGTCCTGGCCGAGCAGACCGACGAATGGGCCGAAGGCCGCCGCTACCTCGGCCTCGACATTCTCGCCAAGTCCCGCCTCACCCTCGTCACAGACACCGGGAACGAGGTGACAGAGCAGCCCATCCTCGAACTCAGCGCCTAACCCCTCACATCGAAGGACCGACCGCTACACCACTACCAGGGACTTGACCTCGGGCCGTCGCCGTCGCCGTGTGGCCGGCAACGGGCCATGCCGCGCAACATTTCGACGCTCATGCGAAGGCCCGGCAATAGGGTGAAGCCATGAAACTGCGCGTCGCGGCCTACGCGATCATCACCGACGAGTGCGACAAGCTGCTACTTGCGCACTGGCGCGACGGCCGCCACTCCGGCTGGACGCTCCCCGGCGGGGGCATCGATCCCGGGGAGGCGCCAGAGGACGCCGTGGTGCGCGAGGTGTACGAGGAGACCGGCTACCACGCCGAGGTCGGCGAGCTGCTGGGCATCGACTCGCGGGTGATCCCCGCCGGCAGCCGCCTGGATCCCGGCGCGGGTGAGCCGTTGCACGCCCTGCGCATCATCTACCGCGCCCGCGTCACCGGCGGCACGCTGCGCAACGAGGTGGATGGCTCGACCGACGAGGCGGCATGGTTCCGGCCCGAGGAGGTCGGCGGCCTGCGCCAGGTGAAGCTCGTGGAGGTTGGCCGCGGCCTGGCAGGGCTGCGCTGAGCACGCACCGGCACCATCGCACGCCCTGCGCCCTGCGATCACGCCGCTGACTGCGGGTGCACACACGCGGCGGCTGCACACACGCAATGGCCCTAGACACGCAAAGGCCCGGCACCTCCCCGCATCGTGGGAAGGGCCGGGCCGTTACGTGTGTGGCTATGCCTCGGGTGCGCGCAGCGGGTCGTCGGCAACCCAGAGCTCGTCGTCGGCGCGCAGCGTCTGCCACGCGGCGTAGAACACCGCGGCTGCGGCGGCGGCGCCGAGGATGATCGCGATCACGCCACCGGCGCCCATGCCGCGCTTGGCGGGGGCGGGCGCGGCGATCGGCGCGCCGAAGCGACGGGCAGCGAGCTGTGCGCGGGTCGCGTTCGCGGCATCCACGACCGAGAGTGCCGAGCCGACCACGCCGCCCACGGCGGGAATGACACGGTCGTTGACAAACGCGCGCGAGAGATCGAGCCCTCGGCCCACGGTCGGGGCGACATAGGTGTCGATGCCGTGCTGGACCGTCGGAAGCACCTGCTCACGCCCGTAGTTGCCGAGCTGACGGCCTGCCTCGCGCGCGACGCCCGAGGCGTCGTTCAGGAGGTGCTGTTGCGTCTCCCACAGCTGGTTTGCAGTCTGCTGCAGCTGACGGAGTTCTTTCTTGCGCTTGCGGGTGAGGTTCACATCGCCCTCCTTGTGGGTTGGCCTCGTCGACACCATCTTGCCACGCGTGGGGCGCTTCGCCAGGTCTCACAGCATTCTCGTATGCGAGAATTGCCACATGGCCCTTCACACCGCTGTCGCGACCCTGCACACCAACTACGGCGACATCGTCGTCAACCTCTTCGGCGACCACGCCCCCAAGACGGTCAAGAACTTCATCGGCCTCGCCGATGGCACCGGTGAGTGGACCGACCCGGCCACCGGCAAGCCCGGCGAGGGCGCGCTGTACACGAACGTGATCTTCCACCGCATCATCCCGAACTTCATGATCCAGGGTGGCGACCCGCTCGGTCAGGGCATTGGCGGCCCCGGCTACAACTTCAACGACGAGATTCACGGCGAGCTCAACTTCAACGAGCCCTACATCCTCGCGATGGCCAACGCCGGCCTGCGCCGTAACCCCACCACCGGTGAGGTCGAGGGCACCAACGGCTCGCAGTTCTTCATCACCACCGACCCGACGCCGTGGCTGCACGGCAAGCACACCATCTTCGGTGCGGTCGCCGACGACGACTCGCGCGCGGTCGTCGACAAGATCTCGGCAGTGCCGACCGGCGCGGGTGACCGCCCGATCGACCCCGTCGTGCTGCAGTCGATCGACATCGCCGCGGCGTAGTCCGCTCCCGCTGCCGTGTCTGCACCCGGCGCCTCGCGCAACAGCGACAACTACTGCTATCGGCATCCTGATCGGCAGAGCTTCGTGCTCTGTCAGCGGTGCCTTCGCACCATCTGCGCCGAGTGTCAGACGCCGGCCGCCGTCGGGGTGATCTGCCCCGAGTGCATGCGTGCGCAGCAGCGGGCGCAGACCCCGGCGCAGCGTACGGCGCAGCGCCGCTGGGGTGGCCGGGGCAGCGGATCGGTGGCCGCCGTCCGCGGCGGCCGACCGATGGTCACCTACTGGCTGATCGGCATCACGGTCGCGGTGTTCATCCTGCAGCTGATCCCCGCGCTGAACGTCACGAACTGGCTCCTGTTCGCGGGGCCCTACGTCGACCCGACCTCGCTCATCAACGCGCCGTTTCAGCCCTGGCGCCTGTTGACCGCCGCGTTCGTGCACTCCGTCGGCAGCTTCTGGCACATCCTGCTCAACATGCTCGCGTTGTGGATGCTGGGGCGCACGCTCGAGCCAATGCTCGGTCGTGTGCGGTTCCTGGCCCTGTATCTGATCAGCGCGCTCGGCGGCTCGGTCGCGGTTGCCCTGATCGCCCCGTTCCAGCCCGTGGTCGGGGCATCCGGAGCGGTGTTCGGGCTCCTGGGCGCCCTGCTCGTGATCGGCCGCCACCTCGGCGCGAATCTGACCGGCATCGTCATCGTGCTGGGCATCAACCTGCTCATCGGCTTCATCCCGGGCTTCCAGATCGCCTGGCAGGCGCACCTGGGCGGGCTCGCGATCGGCGCGCTGATCGGGTTCATCTACGCGCGCACCCGCCGGCTCGATCAGCGCGGGGCACAGATCGGCCTCGTGGCGCTGACCGTCGTGGGCCTGCTGGCGCTGCTGCTGGTGCCCGTCCTCACGTAGCCGCGCGCCCGGAACTCTCCACAGAGTTATCCACAAGTGGGGATAAAGTTACACCGGTGTAATTCGCACCGAATCGCGGCCGCGGGTCGCGGCATCCACCCGCACACCGCCGCGCAAAAACCTGGTGCGCACACAAAACGACCCCGCCGCGATGGCGAGGTCGTCTCGGAAGTGCTGGGTGTGCGGCGGGCGCGGCTACCGCCAGCGTGTCGTCATCAGGAAGCCGATGAAGGCGATGCCGAAACCGATGATCAGGTTCCACTCCTTGATGCCCGGGATCGGGAAGAGCGTGCCCGAGATGTAGAAGACGAGCACCCAGAGCAGGCCGAGCAGCATGAACGCGATCATCAGGGGTTTGAACCAGACGGGGTTGGGAGCGTCGTCGCCCGAGCTGCGTTGTTCGAGTTCGGGGTCTTCGCCGTTGCGCGATCGTGCCATGCCGGTCAGTCTACCGTTACCGGCAGGATCCATTCAGAATCGCGCCCGTAGACTCGGTGCATGACCGTCGATGCAACCGGGTCGCGGCGTGCCCGCGCCGCGCAAGGGCATCGACGCGCCGGCGTGACGGGCGTGCTCGGCGAGATCCTGCTTTCGCTGGGGGTCGTCGTGCTGCTGTACGTCGTATGGCAGATGTGGGTGGGCGATTGGATCTACGGCGCGCAGAACAACGCCGCCGGGCAGGAGCTCTCGGCGCAGTGGGAACAGCAGCAGCCGGGCCCCGACGCGCTGCCGATCCCCGGGTTCGATCCCGACGCGACGCCCAGCGAGGATCCCGTGGAGATTGCCCCCGTGATCGCGCCCGAACCCGCAGATGCCGAGATCTTCGCGCTCATGCGCGTGCCGCGCTGGGGTGACGACTACGCCACCGCGATCGCCGGCGGCGTCTCGCGCGCCCGGACCCTCGACCACATCGGGATCGGCCACTACCCGGGCACCCAGATGCCCGGCGAGCTCGGCAACTTCGCCCTCGCGGCGCACCGCACCACCTGGGGCGCGCCGTTCGCGCGCATCGCCGATCTGCACGTGGGCGACCCGATCGTCATCGAATCGCCCGACGGCTGGTACACCTACCGCTTCCGCACCCTCGAATACGTCACGCCCGATGCGATCGATGTGCTGCTGCCGGTGCCGCAGGCCCCCGGCGTCCACGCGAACGAGCGCTACATCACCCTCACCAGCTGCTCCCCGCGCTTCTCGCTCGCCGAGCGCATCGTCGCGTACGGCGTGTTCGAGGGGTTCCAGCCCCGGGCCGACGGTCCGCCCGCATCGCTGCGCGGGCAGTCGGCGGAGGCTGCGGCATCCACCGACAGCACAAGCGCCGCACCGACCGCGCACGCTACGAACGGAGTCCGATAGATGTATGCCGCACTGTGGCGCGTGCTGCCCGGCCCGTGGTGGGTGCGGGTGCTGATCCTGTGTGTCGCCCTCGTCGCCGTGCTCTACGGGCTGTTCTTCTACGCGTTCCCCTTCGTGAGCCAGTTCGTCAACCCGCAGGAAGTGACCGTCGAGTGACCCACGTGCTCGTCGTCGACAATTACGACAGCTTCGTCTACACACTCGCGGGCTACCTGCACCAGCTCGGCGCCCGGGTCACCGTGCTTCGTAACGACGATTTCGCGGCGGATGCCGCGGCCTCCACCATCGCCGCCTTCGACGCCGTGCTGCTCTCGCCGGGCCCCGGTCGCCCCGCCGATGCGGGCGTCTCGATCCCGGTCGTCCACGCGGCGGCGGGGGCCGGGATGCCGCTGCTTGGCGTCTGCCTCGGTCATCAGGCGATCGCCGAGGCGTTCGGTGGGCGCGTCGCGCGCGCCGAGGAGCCGATGCACGGCCGCACCTCGCGCGTGGTGCACGACGGCATCGGGCTCTACGCCGGCCTGCCCCAGGGTTTTGCTGCGACCCGGTACCACTCGCTGCTCGTCGCCGATGCGTCGATGCCGGACGAGCTGGTGGTCACGAGCCGCGTGCGTGTCGGGGGAGCCGATGGGAGTCAGCGGCGGGGAGCGGCGCGGTTCGAGGAACGCGGCGTGGCCGGGCCGATCATGGGCCTGCGGCACCGCGAACTGCCGATCGAGGGCGTGCAGTTTCACCCAGAGAGCGTGCTGACCGAGGGTGGTTACGCGATGCTCGGCAACTGGCTCGTTTCGGCCGGACTGGCGGGCGCCGCGGCGGCGGCGAGCCGCCTTGCGCCCCTGCGCGTCTGAACCGGGCCGTGCCCCGGCGCGCGCGCCGCATCCGGGGTTCCCGCCGGCATTCCTACCGGCGTTGCCGCCCGCGCTGCTGCCGGGGTTCCCGTCGGTGTTACTCCCCCGTGCAGAAGGTGAGCGTGATCTCGGCGTGCACGGGCGCCTCGCCGGGGGTGAGGGATTGCTGCGAGACGACGGCCGGCGTCTGGCCCTGGCAGTTCGGGTCTTCTTGCGTGAGGACCGTCAGCTGCGAATCGGGGCCCTCGAGCTGTGCCCGCGCCGCGTCGACCGTGAAGCCCACGTAGTTGATCAGCACGACCCGACCGGTCGCGACGACCAGCGCGACGGTGGAGCCCTTGGCGACGGTGCTGCCGTCGGCGGGCGCCGCCGAGATCACGACGCCGGCCCCGAGTGAGGGGTCATTCACGCTCCGCACCTGACCGACCTTGAGGCCGGCGGCCTCGATGGCGGCTCGCGCCTCGGCCTCGCTCTTGCCCTCGAGCGGCGGGACCGTGGCCTGCTCCATGCCGGTGGAGACGAAGACCGTGACGGATTGGCCTGCGGCCATCACGGTGCCGGCGACGGGGTCGGTGCGCATGACGTTGCCCGCCGCGATGTCGCCGCTTGGCAGGTCGACCCGCTTGGGGATGAGCTCGAGGGCCTCGAACTCGAGCGCCGCCTTGTCGTAGGCGACATCGATGACGTCCGGCACCGCTCGACCGGAGGCGGGGACGTCGTTGCCGGGCTGAATGTTGACCACCCAGATCAGCACGGAGACGAGAATCACGGCCAGCACCGCGACGCCCGCCCAGATCCAGGCCACCGGGGGCCCGCTCTGGGTGCGCTTCATGGTGGTGTCGGTGCTCAGCTGGCGCAGGGTGCGCGCGGTCTCGGCGGCCTGGCGCGGCGAGGCGCCGTAGAGCTCGTTCGTGAGCACGCCGAGCTCGTGGTGCGAGGGCTCACGGCCGTCGCGGGCAGCGTCGAGCGCCGCGCGGAACTCGGCGGCAGATTGGTAGCGCTGGAACGGGTCCTTTGCGAGGGCGCGCAGAGCGACGAGATCGAGGGCCCGCGGCAGCGAGTCGAGCAGCTCGGACGGGGTGTCCGGCTGCTCGCTCACGTGCTGATAGGCGACCGCCACCGGCGTCTCGCCGCGGAACGGCTGTTGCCCGGTGAGGAGCTCGTAGAGCACGACGCCCGTCGAATAGAGGTCGGCTCGGGCATCCACCGCCTCGCCTTTGGCCTGCTCGGGCGAGAAGTACGCCGCGGTGCCGATGATGCTCGTGGTCTCGGCGACGGTGGTGGACGAGTCCGATACCGCGCGGGCGATGCCGAAGTCCATGACCTTGATCTGGCCGGCATCGTTGACCATGACGTTGCCGGGCTTGATGTCGCGGTGCACGACGCCGGCGCGGTGCGAGTACTCGAGCGCCTCGAGGATGCCGTCGGTGTAGCGCAGGGCCTCGTCGAGCGGGACCGGGCCGTGCGCGATGATGTCCTTGAGCAGCTCGCCGTGCACGAGCTCCATCACGATGTACGGCACGACGTGCGTGGTGCCGGAGGCATCCACCTCGCTGTCTTCGCCCGCGTCGTAGACCCGCACGATCGTGGGGTGCGCCATGCGGGAGGCGGCCTGGGCCTCGAGACGGAAGCGGGTGCGGAACGTGGCGTCGTCGGCGAGGTCGCGGCGCAGCAGCTTGATGGCGACGGCGCGACCGAGGGTGAGGTCGTAGCCGCGATACACGCTGGCCATCCCACCGCGACCGATCAGCTCGTCCACGCGGTATCGGCCCGAAAGCACGCGTGGTTCACTCGTCACGTCACTCGTCACGGCGGTACTCCCCCAACCGGTTTTGGACTGCAGTCAGCCTACCCCAGGGCGGGATCATCACTCCTCTTCGGTGGTCGGCGGCTCGGGAGTCACCGGCGCTGCCACGATGGCGAGGTTCAACTCGGGCGATGCGCCCGAGTTGCGGTCGCACGATGCCAGATAGGTTGCGGTGAGGCGCTGGCCGACGAGGTTGGCGACCACGATCTGGGCGCTGCGATCGTTCGCGCCGAAGCTGCGGCTGGTCTTGCCGTCGGCGAAGGTTGCGCCCGTGATCGAGACGGTGTACGAGCCGACCGCGCCGGTGCCGGGCGGGCAGCTGAAGCTCTTCCAGTTGATCTGCACGGTGTCGCCGGCGACGACCTCGGTGAGCGTTGCGCCCGCGTCGGTCAGCCACGGGGCGGCGTCCGGGCTGCCGATCTCGGTCTGCTCGGCGTAGGTCAGCAGGGTCAACGTGCTGCCCTCGGGGACGAAGCCGCGCGGGGTCACCTCATAGACCTTGCCGACCTGCTCGGCGCTGTTCGCCGGGTTGCCGGGCGCGCACTTCGCGCTCAGCTTGGCCTCGGTGACGATCGCGGTCGCCGCATCGCAGTCGAGCCCCTCGAGCGCAAGCAGCGAGACGTCGATCAGCTCGTCAGCGGTGGGGGTGGGCGTCGCCGACGCGCTGGTCGACGGCTTCGGCGGGGTGCTGCTCTCGGTCGGGGCCGGGGTGTTGTTGTCGCCGACCAGGGCCCAGATGCTCGCGCCGAGCACGAGCACGAGCAGCGCGATCAGCGCGATCAGGGGCCAGGTCCAGGGGCTGCGGTTCTTCTTCGGCATCGGCGGGGGTGTGACGGCGCCGGCGATGACGGTGGGCGCGGTGCCAAGGGGCATGATCCGGGTTGCCTCGTCTCCGACGTGCGCGCCCGACAGCAGCGCGGTCACATCATCGACGGCCGCGACGCCACCGGCGCCGATGGCTGGGACCGCGGCGATGGCGGCGTTGTTGTCGCCCATGCGCAGCGCCGTGGCCGCGCGCGCGACAGCCGCCGACGAGACGGGGCGATCCTCGGGCTTTTTGGCGATCATCGCCATCACGAGGTTCTGCACGGACTGCGGGACGGTGTCGGGCAGCGGCGGCGGGGCATCGTTGATGTGCGCCATGGCGATCGCCACCTGCGACTCGCCCGCGAACGGGCGCTTGCCGGCCAGGCACTCGTACGCGACGATGCCGAGCGAGTAGGTGTCGGTCGAGGGGGAGGCCGGGTGCCCGGAGGCCTGCTCGGGCGAGAGGTACTGCACCGTGCCCATCACCTGACCGGTCGCCGTCAGCGGCACCTGATCGGCGATGCGGGCGATGCCGAAGTCGGTGATCTTCACGACCCCGTCGGGCGTGATCAGCAGGTTGCCGGGCTTGATGTCACGGTGCACGAGGCCGGCCGAGTGCGCGGCCTGCAGCGCGAGCGCCGTCTGGGCGACGATATCGAGGGTCTGGTCGGCCGAGAGCGCGCCGTCGCGCTCGAGGATGGTCGAGAGCGCCTCGCCGGGCACGAGCTCCATGACGAGGAACGCGCTGCCGTTCTCCTCGCCGTAGTCGTAGACGCTAGCGATGCCTTCGTGGTTGACCAGCGCCGCGTGGCGGGCCTCGGCGCGGAAGCGCTCGAGAAAGCCCGGGTCGCCCATGTACTCGTCTTTGAGGATCTTGATCGCGACCGTGCGACCGATCACGTGGTCGGTCGCCTCCCAGACCTCGCCCATGCCGCCGATGGCGACGCGCGAGACCAGCTCATAGCGGCCGCCGAATGACACGCCCTGCGTTGGCCTCATTTGTTCAACACCGCTTCCATGACCCGTTTGGCGATGGGGGCGGCGATCGCGTTGCCGCTGCCCGCCTTGCCCTGCCCACCACCGTTTTCGATGACGACGGCGACGGCGATCTGCGGATCACTCGCGGGCGCGAACCCAGTGAACCACAGGCTGTATGGCTTACCGCCGTTTTCCGCGGTGCCCGTCTTTCCGGCCACCTCGACTCCGTCTATTCTTGCACCCGATGCAACGCCCGATGAGACATTGGCCACCATCATTCGCGACAGCTCCTCCGCGAGTTCCTTCTCGAGCGCACGCGACCACTCGACATTGTCAAACTGCTGCTGCACCCGCAGATCCGGGCCGATGACGGCATCAACCATGTGCGGATCCATCACGACGCCACCGTTGGCGATCCCGGCCGAGACCATCGCGATCTGCAGCGGCGTTGCGGTGACCTTCCCCTGGCCGTAGCCCGTGAGCGCCGTCTGCGCGTCGTCGAGGGCGCGCGGGTAGCTCGACGGCGTCGACTTCAGCGGCAGCTCGAAGGTGTCGTTGAAGCCGAACAGCTCGGCCTGCTCACGAATGCGGTCGTCACCGAGGGCGATCGCGAGCTCGGCGAACGGAATGTTGCAGCTCAGGCGCAGCGCTTCGGCGATGGATACCTCGGGCTCGGGCCCGCACGTCGTCCCCGAGGCGTTGCGGATCACGACGTTCGACTGCGGGAGCTGGTAGCTTGCGGGGTTCGGCAGCATCGACTCCGCGGTGTACTGCCCCGAGGCGAGCGCGGCGGCGGTGGTCACGAGCTTGAACGTCGACCCCGGCGGGTTGAGGTTGCCGCCGATGGCGCGGTTCTCCAGCGGCCGGGCGGGATCGGCCTCGAGCAGCCCGAACGCCTGCAGTACCTCGTCGGCGTTGTGCGCGGCGAGGGTGTTCGCGTCGAAGGTGGGGCTGGATGCCATCGCCAGGATCCGGCCCGTGCGCGGCTCGATCGCGATGACGGCACCCTGGAGCTCGCCGAGGCCTTCGACGGCCGCACGCTGGGCCGCAGCATCCAGCGACAGCGCGACATTCGAGCCGCGGGGGGCCTGCCCGGAGAAGATGCGTTCGAGGCGCGAGATGAATTGCGACGCCGAGGTGCCGCTGAGCACGCTGTTCATGGCGGCTTCGATCCCGGTCGAGGAGTGCAGGATCGGGTTGGTGTAGCCGGTCACCGGGGTCCACACACTGCCGTCGGGGTACACGCGCTGGAACGAGTAGACATCCGGCGAGGGCACCGAGAGCGCGATCGGCACGCCCTCGACCAGGATCGCGCCGCGCTGGACCTCGTAGCTGTCGTACACGGTGCGCTTGTTGCCCGGGTACTGGGCCAACTCGTCGGCCTGCACGACCTGGATCACGCTCGTCGAGACGAACAGGGTGAGAAACATGACCAGCATCACCAGCGTCACGCGCTTGATCTGGCGGTTCATCCGATCACCACCCGGGGGCTGCTGCGCACGCCGTCGCTGAGGCGAAGCAGGATCGCGACGATCAGCCAGTTGGCGATCAGCGAGGAGCCGCCCGCGGCGAGGAACGGGGTCGTGAGCCCGGTGAGCGGGATGACGCGGGTGACGCCGCCGACCATGATGAACACCTGCAGGGCGATCGTGAAGGCGAGGCCGGTGGCAAGCAGCTTGCCGAAGTCGTCCTGGCCGGCCATGCCGATGCGGATGCCGCGGCTGACGAAGACCATGTACAGGCACAGGATCGCGAACACGCCGATGAGCCCGAGCTCTTCGCCGAGGCTCGGGAGGATGTAGTCGCTCTGCGAGAGCGGGGTGATCCAGGGGCGCCCCTGTCCGAGGCCGGTGCCGAACAGCCCGCCGCGGGCGAGGCCGAAGATGCCCTGCACGAGCTGGTAGCTGCCGCCCGAGCGATCGATGATCTCGGGGTTGAAGGCATCCAGCCAGTTCGCGAAGCGCCAGCCCACGTAGGTGAGCGTCTGCGCCGCGACGAACGCGCCGGCCGCGGCGAGGCCGAGGCCGATGACGGCCCAACTGGTGCGACCCGTGGCGGTGTAGAGCATGACGACGAACATGCCGAAGATCAGCAGCCCTGTGCCGAGGTCGCGCTGCATCACGATGATGCCCATCGAGACGAGCCAGATCACCAGCAGCGGACCGAACTCGCGGGCGCGGGGGAAGGGGATGCCGAGCACCTTGGTGCCGACGGAGGCGAGGCTCTCGCGCGTGCGAACCAGATAACCGGCGAAGAAGATCGCGAGCGCGATCTTGGCCAGCTCGCCCGGCTGGAAGGAGAACAATCCACCGATCGAGACCCACACCGCGGCGCTCTGATCGCGGATCCCCAGCCCCGGGATGAACGGCAGGATCAGCAGCACGACGGCGACGAGCCCGGCGATGTAGGTGTAGCGAAACAGCACCCGGTAGTTGCGCAGCACCACGACGAGGGCGATGGCGCCGAGCACGGCGATGGCGGTCCACGCGACCTGCCGCGTGGCGTACGAGTTCCAGCCCGAGAGCCCGCTGGCGATGTCGATCCGATAGATCATCGCGATGCCGAGGCCGGTGAGCACGGTGGCGATCGGCACGACGAACGGGTCGGCGTTGGGCGCCATCACTCGCAGGACGATGTGCAGGCCGAGCACGAGCGCGGCGATCGCACCGACGTAGACGAGGAACATCCAGTTGATGGCCCCGAGCGCGCCCAGTTGCACGAGGGCGACGGCCGCGGCGGTGATCGCCAGGGCGAAGATGATCAGGAACAGCTCACGGTTGCGCCCGGTCTGCGGCATGCGGATACGGCGCAGCGCCTTGATCACCGCGGTATCGGCGCCGATACCGCCCGTGGCGTTGCCCGCAGTGGCGGTGCCGCCGGTGGCGCGGCCTCGCGTGTCGGCGCTCATTGCCCGGCTCCCGGTGCGACGGGGACGGCTTCGGGGGCGGCCGGTTCGTCGCCCGGCGGGGCCTCCAGCAGCGGCGCTTCGGTCAGCGCGTCATCGGGGTCGGGCGCGATGTGCTCGGCTCCGGGGATCGCCTGCGTGCCGGGCACGGTCATCCGGCGCAACCCCTCCACGATGCCCTTCGCGTCGTCGAGCGAGCTGGCGGTGATCGTCTCCCTGACCATCTGCTGCGCGAAGGGGGTCAATGCGTCGAGGGGGATCTCGGTGTCGATGTATGGCGTCGAGAGCTTGATGGGCCCGAGATCTTGTTGGATGCCCTGGTAGATCACCACGGTGTCGCGGTCCGAGCCCACGAAGTAGCGGCCCTGGGTCCAGCTGTAGGCGACCATCAGGGCGACCGAGATCAGGCCGATCACAATGATGAGGCCTGCGATCCAGACCCAGCGGCGGCGCTTGGCGCGGCGACGGTCCTCCTCGATGAGCTCCTCGAGGAACTCGGCGGCCGGCTCGTAGTGCGAGGGCACGTTCGCCGCTTGGCGGTTGGGATGCAGCCACCCGCTCGTGACGCTGTGCCGCGGCGCCGCGGGAACCTCGAGCCCCGCCGGATTCGAGGCGGATCCGACGATCGTGGCGGTGCCGCTGACGATGGGATGCGGCCCGCCGACGTCGACGAGGATCGCGGTCACGTTGTCGGGGGCACCGGCATCGAGTGCCTGGCGCAGCAGCATGTCGATCGAGCGCTTGGGTGTGAAGCCCTGCCCGAGCACCTTCGCCGTGTTCGCATCCTCGACCACGCCCGAGAGGCCGTCGGAGCACAGCAGCCAGCGATCGCCCGGCTGGGTCTGCATGATGAACGTGTCGACCTCGGGGTCGGCGGACATATCGCCGAGGACGCGCATGAGCACCGAGCGGCGCGGGTGGTAGCGCGCCTCCTCCTCGGTGATGCGCCCCGAATCGACCAGGCGCTGCACGAAGGTGTGGTCGGTGGTGATCTGGGTGAGCTGATCGCCCCGATAGAGGTAGATGCGAGAGTCGCCGATGTGGGCGATCACGGCGTAGTCGTCGACCATGGCCAGCGCGCTGACCGTGGTGCCCATGCCCGCGAGTTCGGGGCGCTCACGCACCGTGCCGATCAGGTCGGTCGCGGTCTCGGCGATCGCCTGCTGCAGGGAGAGCTCGGCGGCCGCGGTGGTCGGATAGGCGTGGTCGAGGTGCTTGAGCCGACCGATCGCCAGGGCGGATGCCACGTCGCCGCCGGCGTGACCGCCCATGCCGTCTGCGACGACGAACAGGTTGGAGCCGGCGAATCCCGAGTCCTGATTGTTCTGTCGTACGCGCCCCGTGTGGGAGATCGCGGCGGCCGAGCCCTGAAACACCATCCGGGTGGCTACTTTCGCAACTCGAACGTGGTCGCGCCCACCTTGATGGGCTCACCGATCGACACGGGCACGGGCGACGCGATGCGTTTGCCGCCGAGCCAGGTGCCGTTGGTCGAGTCGAGATCCTGCACCATCCACTGCTCGCCCCAGAGGACCAATCGGGCGTGGTGCGATGAGGTGTAGTCGTCGCGGATGACGAGGCCGGCCTCGCTGGAGCGGCCGATGGTGAGCGGATCGGTGCCGAGGGCCAGCTCGAGGCCCGCCTTCGGGCCAGAGGTGATGACGATGCGCGACACGGTCGAGGTGGTGGCCTTGCCGCCGATCGCCGGCGCGCTCGCGGGGGATGCCCCGGGGAGCACGGAGGCGACCGCAGCGGATCCCGCGGCCTCCGGCCGTGCGGCGGCGAGCCCGGCAAGTCCGGTGCCGGCCGTGCCGACCACGCCCGCGAGCTGGGGCGGCGCGACCGGGACCCCCGGCGGTACGACCTGCGGCGCGGCGGGGGCGGCAGCCGCGGGCTGCGATTGCGGTGCGGGCTGCGAACCTGCCTCCGCGGCATCCGGCAGGCGGCGCGCGCGCACGCCGAACAGATCGGCGCGCAACGAATACACGACCGCGAAGACGAAGAACCACAGCAGCACGAGGAATCCGATCCGCAGCAGCAGCAGCGTGACGTCGCTCACAGTGCGCCGTTCCTGCCGTGTGGGTCGAACACCGCGGTGGCGTCGGACGCCTGGGGGGCGCTGCGCGGCCTCGTCGTCGGCTGTGGGATCACCCGGAACACAATACTTGTGCGCCCGATGAGGATCGTCTGTTCGGGGCTGAGGGCCGCCTCGGCAACACGCTGGCCATCGAGGAGCGAGCCATTGGTCGAGCCCAGATCGCGAACCATGGCGCGCTCGCCGTCCCACAGCACCTCGATGTGTTTGCGCGAGGTTCCGGGGTCGGCGACGGTGATGTCGGCGTCGCTGCCGCGGCCGATCACCGTGCGGGACTTCGTGATGGTGTGGCGCGTGCCGTCGATGTCGAGCACCGGCACCCAGGAGACCTGCGAGTGCTTCTCGGTCTTGGAGGCCACGTGCAGGGTGCCGTCGGCGAGGGTCGGGTCGACGACCAGTGCGATCGTGAGCGGACCGGCAAAGCTGTACCCCTGCTGCTTCGCGTGCTGTTGCACCAGCGCGTAGAGCTCATCGCTGAGGGCGGCGCCCAGCGCCTGCATGCTCTGCAGATCGTTCGGCGAGAGCTGCACTTCGAGCTGATTCGGCGCCAGAATGCGGTCGCGACTGACCACCGCGGCCCGGGTGT
>JAGQTK010000329.1 GCA_020439065.1 Microthrixaceae bacterium | reverse complement strand
CGGGCTCCGCCGGCTGCTCGCCCAGCGCCTCGACCTCCGGGTCGATGCTGCCGTCGGCGAGGTAGTAGGACGACTTGCCGGCGGCCACGACCCGTGCGAGCGCCGGGGAGACATAGAACCGGTCGGGGAACGCGCCGGCCAGTGTCTCGTTATTGTGCAGCGCGATGGCCGGACCCACCAGCGACAGCAGCATGAACGGCGGCATCGGTGCCACGCCACCGAACGCTGCATCCGCGACCGCGACGGGGGTGCCCTCGTCGACGATCCGGCCGACCTCGGACATGAAGCGGCCCAGCAGCCGGTTGACGATGAACGACGGGCTGTCCTTGACCAGGATCGTCGTCTTCTTCAACGCCCTGCCGGTGGCGAAGGCCGTCGCGAGGGTCGCGTCGTCGGTCGCGTCACCGTGGACGATCTCGAGCAGCGGCATGACCGCCACCGGGTTGAAGAAGTGGAAGCCGACGACCCGCTCGGGGTGGTCGAGATCGGCCGCCATCTCCGTGATCGACAGCGACGAGGTGTTGGTGGCGAGCACGCACTCGGCCGAGACGACCTTCTCCACGTCGGCGAAGACGGCCTTCTTGACCTTCATCTCCTCGAACACGGCCTCGACGACGAAGTCGGCGTCGGCGAACGCGTCGGCCTTGTCGACCACGCCGGTGACGAGCGCCCGCAGCCGGTTGGCCTTGTCGGCCGACAGCCGGCCCTTGGACGCCAGCTTGTCGATCTCCGCGTGGACATAGCCGA
>JAGQTK010000328.1 GCA_020439065.1 Microthrixaceae bacterium | reverse complement strand
CTAACGGCGGGATATCGATTAGCAGCCAACGGAAGGTGGGGTCAGGGGAGGAATTCCGTTGGCTGCGTCGGCGTCGGGCCAGGTATGGTCCGACTACCCCCGCCCCAAGCTTGCAGCCGTTGCGCCCGGACACGTAGTGGACGGTGTGCGACGTGCGGTGCCACCGGATACCGTGGTGGCAGCAAGTGCCGTCCGAAGGTTCGGTGAACGATGGTCATGCTCGACCGGGCATGACAGCGGAACCGGAACAGAGGAGTCCGGCACTTCTACTAGAATCAACCACGAATCATTGATTGTAGAAGTGGCGGACGGGCGGGGGTAGTCGGGGCACAAACGGCACGCAAGTGGAGTGCAGCTGACCCGACGCCGAAGCAAGGCCGATCCTGCCCCCGAGCCGAGGTCTCCTGGTCGACTTTTGAGGTCGTACCAGAGGGCGAGAGCGAGCGGGGTGGGTGAGGTTTTGCTCATTCCTCCCCTGAAAAATGCAGTGAAAATGCCTTCGATTCACGGCTTCCCCTCTGCCCGTGGATCTGCCTGTCAACAGTCAGAGGTTCAGGCAGATCCACAGACAGACCCTGTCGCGGCGATTTTGGCGCTCGCGCTCGGTCCGAATTGGTGCTGTCAAGGTGCGGAATGCTCTGCTAGCGGAGACGTCTTCAGTCTGCTGAGGACGTAGCTCTTCATCTTGTAGGTGAAGAGCTTGGCCGGCTCGCGCGCGCCGTCGGCTCTCACTTCGGCGATGGCGGTGCGGATGACGGCCTCGGGGATCTTGGTCGCCACCAGGCGA
>JAGQTK010000327.1 GCA_020439065.1 Microthrixaceae bacterium | reverse complement strand
ATCGACCACATTCTGGCGATCGCCGAGGAGTGGGGACCCATCGATCGGTCGCACCGCAAGCTCGCCCACCGGGGCTCCTATCAGGAGCTGGTATGGGTATCGCCGTCGACGTTCCGGCGTGTTCTCGCAGCTCACGGGCTCGTCATCCCGTCACTGCCACCGCGTCCACGTGAACCCAAGCGGGCGTGGCCCGACTGGCTTCAGTGGCAACCGAACCGGATCTGGGCGTGGGACGTCACCCACTTCACCGCCGCCCGCCGGTGCGCGTTCGCGATCGTCGATCTCGTCAGCCGCAAGTGGATCGACACCCTCGTCTCGGTCGAAGAGACCTCGACCCAGGTCGCCGTGATCTTCGAACGAGCCCTCTGCACCGAAGGCCTCGTCGAGCTGATCACCCCCGAACGGTTGGACCTCGACATCGATGATCCGGCCCGGCCGATCCTGCTCGCCGTGTCGGACAACGGGCCGCAGATGACCTCCCACGACACTCGGGCGTTCATGGCCGCGATGGCCGTCGCTCAACACCACGGCCGGCCCCACACCCCGACCGACCAAGCCTGGATCGAGTCACTGTTCGGCCACGTCAAGCACGAATGGCCGCACCTCGAGACCATCACCGATCCCGCCGTGTTGAAGGCCGAACTCGACCGCGTGCGCCGCGACTACAACGGCGTCCGGCTGCACCAGGGCATCGGCTACGTCACCCCCAACGACGAACACCAAGGCCGCGGCGACGCCATCCGCCAAGCACGCATCGAGGGCCTCCGGCGAGCCCACGACCAGCGTGTCGCCTA
>JAGQTK010000326.1 GCA_020439065.1 Microthrixaceae bacterium | reverse complement strand
GTTGTTGGTGGGACCGGCGTCTTCTTCGCGCTCGGAGGCGATGAAGGTGCGCGCCTCGGTGCGGGCGACATCGCTCGGGTGCGAGCGGGCGAGGTACGAGCCCGGCCGCCACTCGGGGTTCAGCTTGATGAGCTTGCCCTCTTCGACCTGCTCGCGCAGCAGCGCCTCGTTCTCGCCGCGCGACCCGTCGACCCAGTGGATGCGAGCGGGCTTGGTGAGTGCGGCGATCTCGTCGACCCACGCGAAGAGAGCGTCGAGGCCTTCGCCGGCGACGGCGGGGCGGGCACCGTACGGGCGGTACGGAGCGGCGCTCCGGCCCTCGGCGGGTGAGGTGGCGGTGCGGGTGAACAGGTCAGCGATGGCCATGTCAGCTCCTTGTCGGTGGTGGTGGCGTTTCCACTTTGCGCCGTTTTATCTCGAGTTTTGAACCACACAGGGCGCAAGAATTGCGAAACTTTCGCTATCATCAAGGAATGCCCGCTTCTGCCATCGAGCTCTCGACCCTCGGCCACCGCATCAGGCACCACCGCGTCGCCCAGGGCTACACCCTCGACGAGCTGGGGGCGATCGTCGGCGTCGCCGGCAGCCAGTTGAGCCTCATCGAGAACGGCAAGCGCGAGCCCAAGCTCTCGCTGCTGCAGGCGATCGCCCACGCGACGGGCACCGATGTCACCGACCTGCTCTCCCCCGAGCCGCCCAACCGTCGCGCAGCCCTCGAGCTGAGCCTCGAGCAGGCGCAGGCCTCGCCCGTCTTCCGCCGCCTCGGCATCCCCGCCGTGCGCGTCACGAAGGCGACGACCGACGAGACGATCGAGGCGGTGCTGGGCCTGCATCACGAG
>JAGQTK010000325.1 GCA_020439065.1 Microthrixaceae bacterium | reverse complement strand
CCACACCTGCTCGAGCAGCTCCTCGCGCGAGAACACCTGCTGCGGCTTCGAGGCGAGCGCGACGAGCAGCTCGAACTCGAGCGGCGTGAGCGCGATGACCTCGTCGCCACGGCGCACCTCGTGGCCGGCGATGTCGACCACCAGGTCGCCGATGCGCTGCACGGTGTGCTCGGGGATGACCGCCGGCCGCATCCGCGTGCGGATGCGCGCGACGAGCTCCTTCGGATTGAACGGCTTGACGATGTAATCGTCGGCGCCCGACTCGAGGCCGCGCACCACGTCTGCCGTGTCGGTGCGGGCCGTGAGCATGATGATCGGCACCCCGGACTCGGCGCGGATGCGCTTGCAGATCTCGATCCCATCGAGGCCGGGCAGCATCAGGTCGAGCAGGATCAGGCCGGGGCGCACGGTGCGAAACGCCTCGAGCGCCTCGGCGCCGTCGGCGCAGAACGAGGGCTCGAACCCTTCCGTGCGCAGAACGATGCCGATCATCTCGGCAAGGGCGGTGTCGTCATCGACTACCAGGATGCGTGCGCTCATCGACCGTGCGGTGTCTTTCTCTGTGGGCTGGTCTGTGGCTGCCTCTGGCGTTCGGGCCGCCTGCCAGACCGGTACCCACACGATAGTCGAACCACCTGCGCGTCCGCCCGAATGACCCGGGTGCCGCGGCGCGGGCACCCGCTGTGACACGATAGACACGGCGGCGGGCAGGGCTCGCCCCGCCCCGCGTGCAGCGGAGCATCCCGTGCGAGTGCGCGCGGGGCGCAGGATTGGATGGAGTGTCAGTGAGCGCCAACGCGATGTGGACGCCGGCTTCCCGCCCCGGGATCATCCCCCTGCA
>JAGQTK010000324.1 GCA_020439065.1 Microthrixaceae bacterium | reverse complement strand
AACGACGCCCGAGCCGCGGGCTTGACGACCTGGCTCAACCACTACAACCTAGACAGAGCCCACCTCGGCATCGGAGGTAAGACCCCCATCGACCGAATCAACAACGGTCGAGGTCAGTACACCTAGGCGGCTTCGTTTCGCGGGCCGCCGGCTCGTGGACCGTGTTTGCGCGTGGCGCGTTGTGTCTTTTCTACAGTCAGATGCGCGTTCGAACGCAAGAACTCGTATCCTTCCTTCAAGCATGGCGGCTGTAACCCCGGCGAATGTCATTATCAGAATGAAGTTCTAAGATCTGGCGGCGCGGTCCCGCGCTTGCCGAGCGGGTGGGAAGACGCGCCCGCAGTCACTCTCACGTCAAGGAGGACGCTGCAATGACTATTTTGAGCCCAGGCGCCGTGAACAACACGCCCGAAATCTTCGGCGCGACCCCGACCGCGCAGCAACTTGCTGACCGCGAGCGTGTGTACGCGATGCCGCTCGACAAGATCGACCCTGCCGAGCTGACCGCATACCCGGACGAGTCGATGTTCTGGAAGTTCGAGCGCCTGCGCGCCGAGCAGCCCGTGCACTACACGGCGGACGAAGACAGCAACTACGGTGCGTACTGGTCGATCACGAAGTGGGACGACATCGTTCGGATCGACACCGACTCGGTGACGTTCTCGAACGAGGCCGGCATCTCGATCGCCTCGCAGCGCAAGGACCGCCACTACGAGGGGTACCAGGTCGATGGCGTGGCCGATACCCGCACGCCCGAGCAGATCGAAGAAGACAAGAAGAAGGGCATCCAGTCGCTGCTGAGCATGGACCCGCCCAAGCACGGCCTGCACCGCGGTGCGGTGTCGGA
>JAGQTK010000323.1 GCA_020439065.1 Microthrixaceae bacterium | reverse complement strand
TCACCACCGCCATGGTCAGCATGAAGCCGGTGGTGAGCCACTGCGCGGTGCGCTCGTCCACGTGCAGGTCGGTCATGATCGTGGCCAGGGCGACGTTCATCGCGGTCTCGTTGAGGATCACCACGAAGGCGCCCACCATCAGCACGCCGAGCAGCCGGACGGTCGCGGGCGGCAGCCGGTCGGCGCGGTGCGCGTCCGGGGGTGCCTGGAGGCCGGTCTCGGGCTGGGTCATGGGGTTCCTCGGTGATCGGTTCGCGGGCGTCGTGTGCCGCAGGCGCCAAAGGGGTACAAGCCAGATCCGGGACTGGCTATTCCCGCGCTTATAACATGAATAAGGCAGGCGCGTGCGGTTTCTGCGAAGCCTTCAAGATACTCCCTCTTGACTCCGGTGAATCACCTTGTCATTCCCATGTCTACGACGCTGTGTAGGAGATCGGCGTTCTGAGGGATTCGGTCAGACCATCTCGCCAGGCGGATATTACACGATGCGCGAAGAATCTGAAATACGTAATAATGCCCACTCCGTGGACAGCTGAGGCATGGATTGCCTAAGTTTGCGTACGGCGAAGCGCTTGACAGCCGAACTCTGGAACGCTCGACAGGGACGGTGGCGCTGGGCACTAGGCAACCGGAATCCGTGCGCAAAGAGAAGGAGTGAGTCGTGGCTACTGCGGCTTCTAATGGCTCGAAGGTGCGTCTCGTCGGACTGATCGCAATGATCATCGGCGGTGTCTTCATCGTTGCGGGCATCACCACCTGGGGCATGGTGAGCAGCAAGCTCGCCGCCGAGCGGATCACGGTCTCGGGCGACGCCCCGGCGTTCGCCGGCGCGACCGTCGCGGATCCGTTCAC
>JAGQTK010000322.1 GCA_020439065.1 Microthrixaceae bacterium | reverse complement strand
GTACTGGCCGTCGCTGGCGTTTCGCACCTCGACCCTCAAGCGCATCGACTTCCGGGATGGCCTGCCGATCATCCAGGACCTGGCGCTGCTGATGGACATCGCGTTCGACGGCGGCTCGCTGGTCTATGCGCCGACGCTCGCGTTCTCGTATCGTCGGCACCAGGAGAGCGCCTCGCAGCGCACGCTGCTGGATGGCGAGCGGTTCCGAGACGAGCGCGCCTACTACCGAGACGCAGCGCGGCTCGCGAAGGCCAAGGGCTGGCGCCGCACGCGCCGCACCGCGCGGATTCGACTCATGTCGCGGCTGCACGGCGTCGCCGAGCTCCCCGGCGTCCTCCGGCACGGCACCGCCACCGGGCTACAATCGACGCTGGCGCATATCTTCGCGCCCTGACCGCGCTGAGCACGCTCGGCACCGACGCAGTCACGTTGCAGGGGACGCAACTGACGACGGGAGATGCTACCCATGACCGACCACGTCTTGATCACTGGCGGGGCAGGCTTCATCGGCACTCGCCTGGCCCGTCGCTTCGTGGATGCGGGCGCGACGGTCACGGTGCTCGACGCGCTCATCTCGCAGGTGCACGGCGACGACCCGGAGACGACGTCCCCCTTGCTGCGGTCGCTCGATGGCGTCGCGACCGTGCTGCACGGCAGCGTCACGTCGAAGGATGCGCTTCGCGCGGCCCTCGCTGGCGCGACGATGGTCGTGCACCTCGCCGCCGAGACGGGCACGGGCCAGTCGATGTACGAGATCGATCGCTACGTCGAGACGAATGTCGGCGGCACGTCGAAGCTGCTCGATCTGCTCGCCAACGAGCCGACCACCGTGCGACGCCTGGTCATCGCATCGTCGCGATCCGTGTACGGCGAAGGCTCGTA
>JAGQTK010000321.1 GCA_020439065.1 Microthrixaceae bacterium | reverse complement strand
CCGATGAGGATGGTCAGCGGGCGCCCGTCAGGAGCAGGCGCATCGGCGATCGGACGATCGTCGGAGGATGTCACGGAGAGCTGCCTATCTTTCGCAGTCAGGTCGTTCGCACGCGGGACGAGATCGGGCCCACGTCGGGCGCCCCAACTCTACCTGAGCGGCCTGTTGCTGCCTGAGAGGCGAGCCGAGCAGCACCCAGTACCGTGGGGGCATGCGCCTGACATCCGCCGCAGACCCCGCCCTGTGGATCCCGGTCACCGAGTCTTTCGGCTGGAAGGGACGACGCCACCGCAAGGCGGCGATCCGGATGCTGCTCACCCAGGGCGGCGCCGGAGTACCCGCCCGACCGGGTTCGCGCTTCGCGGCGTGGGCGGCGAGCCAGGCGGCTCCCCTCGCGATGCGGAAGGCCGACGGCCGCGTGCTCGCGTGGACGTGGAAGGCTGAGCCCGAGCTTGTCGTGGCGATGGCCACCGCCCAGGAGCTCACACCCCAGCTGCGCACCGCGCGGGCGATGATGCCGATCGAGTACGACGACACCGAGACGTTCACCACGGCGCTGGGGGTGGGTGAGAAGTTGTCGATGCCGATCCCGCCCGACCCGAAGGGTCTGCCGTTTGCGACCTACACCTGGGATACCGGCACCCACCTGATCACGCTGAACGCCGTGTGCAGCGACCGCGAACGCTTCGGCACGCTCGATGGCGCGCTGGATGATCTGGCACGCAGCATCCGCATCGCCGACGACCTCACCTCGGGTGAGTCGACCGTGCTGCGCCTGCCGCCTGCGTGATCACCTCCGGTCCCTGAGCGAGGAGCGCAGCGACGAGACGAAGGACGCTCGCTCAGCGACCGACCAGGGTGCGCAGCGCCGTGGCGAGGCCGCCGTCGTCGACGTGGCCGGTGAGCTCGCCCGCGGCATCCTGCACTTCATCGGGCGCCTGC
>JAGQTK010000320.1 GCA_020439065.1 Microthrixaceae bacterium | reverse complement strand
CCGAGTACGGCGACATCCAGCGCTACCGCATCGACCTGACTGGCTCGGATGCCGTCACCCACCTGTCGAGCCTGCGCTCGTCGCCCAACGTCGATGCCCGTGTCATAGCGTCGGTTATCGACACCGAGCTGCTGCTCGGCTACGAGGGGAGCGCAGAGTCCGGCCTCCTGCGCGACTCTGGGATCCGCGCATGGCGCGACCAAAACCGCCCGCTCCTCGAACAGGCGCTGGACCGGCTCCGCGACGAGATGAAGGATCTTCCTCCTGAGCCGGTGAGCGACGTCGAACGGCTCCTGCTGCGCGCCTTCGACATGGACGGCGACGACGAGGTTCGCGGTGCTTGACTATCCGACTTTTGACTTCGATCAAGTCGACTTCGTCACCTCCGACACGCACTTCAGCCACGCCCGCATCAGCGAACTCGCCGGTCGACCGTTCGCCACGGTCGAGGAGATGAATGAGGATCTCGTCCGCCGATGGAACGACGTGGTTCCGCCCGGCAGCGTGGTGCTTCATCTGGGCGATGTGGCGCTCGGCCCGATCGAGGAATCGATCGGGCTCACCGCTCGTCTCAACGGGCGCAGGCTGCTCGTACCCGGGAACCACGATCGTATCTCGCCCGCGACACAGTCGAAACGGGCGATCGAGCGATTCCTGCCCATGTACGAAGCGGCGGGCTGGGAGATCCTTCCGGAGGTCGTCGAGGGCACCCGCCGCGGGTACCGGATCATCGCCTCGCACTACCCCTACGCCGGCGACAGCCAGGAACAGGATCGACACACGTCGCATCGCCCACGCTGGGACGACGGCACCCCGCTCATCCACGGGCACACCCACGCCCGCGACCATGGCCCGAACGGTCACCAGTTCCACGTCGGCGTTGACGCCCACGGTTTCGCGCCGATCCCGTTCAGCGTGATCGACGACTGGATCCAGAGCCTGCC
>JAGQTK010000031.1 GCA_020439065.1 Microthrixaceae bacterium | reverse complement strand
TGCGTCACCGCGGCAACAGTGGTGGTGGTGGCGGCGGTTCCAACCAGAGCGGCCGTCGCTCGCGTGGCGGCAACAAGGACGGCGGCGGCAACAACGGCTCGGGCTCCGGCTCGAACAACAGCCAGTCGTCGGCGAACGGCAACGGCGGCACGCACAGCATCACCGAGAGCGCCAAGTCGGCGCTCGCGCAGATCGCTGCGAGCACCCTCGCTCCGGCGGAGGACGCAGCGGCAGCGACTGAGCAAGCGCCGGCCGCCGCGGCATCGACGGGTGGCGCGGGCGAGGCCGGGACCCCGCACGTGCCCACGACCGTGGACGAGATCATCCTGCCCAATGGCCAGGACGCAGGCGCCGCAGAAGCACCGCGCAAGCGCAAGAAGCGTCGCTCCTCCTCGTCCGGCTCGAGCACCGACGCGCCCGCAGCGGCGCCGGCAACGGCAGCGGCATCCGGCGCAGGCTCTGACGCCCGCTCCGACGCACGCGACGCGGCCACCCCGCCGGCATCCGCGAACCCGCCGGCGGCGCAGTCGCAGCGTGGGGCGCAGCAGCGCGGTGCGCAGGGCCGCGGCCAGGCGCAGGGGCAGTCTTCGAACAAGAGCGAGAAGGAACAGCTGCTCGACTCGGTGCTGAACGCCCTCCCCGAGCCGAAGGCGCCCGGTCAGGGCCGCGGTCGGCGTCGCGTGACGACCGCCGCGCTCACGGGGACGCCGGTCGTGCACGAGCAGCAGCCGCGCACCGAGGGCTAGCGCCGGCGGCACGCACACACGTGCAATGGGCGGGGGAGGCGATGCGCCGCCCCCGCCCCTTTGCGTTATCGGCGGTCGCGACCCTTGACCCGCAGCCCGCTGTCGCGGAGCGCGACGACCAGCTCCCGTGCGCTGACGTGGCGCGCGCCCGCGGCGATGAGCCGATCGACGACCTCTTCGGGGACGTCATAGTGGTCGAGGTCGAAGCTGCGCGGCGGGAGCCCCTGCGCGGCGGCGAATGCATGGAGCTCGGCCAGGCTCTCATCGCTGACGAGGTGTGCCCAAAGGCGACCGTGGGCCGGCCAGCGAGGGGTGTCGATCAGAATGGCCATGGTTCATCATAGAAACAGGCTGAGGCATCGCCGCCGACACACCTCGTCAGCTTTTGCGCGATTCGCCGGTATCCGGTAACCTTGACCCCTGGTGCGTGTTGTTTCGTCCCATCCCTCGGATGGATTGCAACGAGACTCGAGTTCGGGGCCGCGAGGTCGCCATCCAGCACCGAGATCTTCCGTGAAGACGGATCAATAGTAACCCGGAGCATTTCGCTCCCCGATGAAACAGGTATGACGTGGTCTACGCAGTTGTGCGCGCCGGTGGCCGGCAGGAAAAGGTCGAGGTCGGCACCATCGTGACCCTCGATCGTCAGAAGGCGAAGCAGGGCGAGTCGATCGAGCTCCCCGCGCTGCTCCTGGTCGACGGCGACGCCGTGACCACCGACGCTGAGAAGCTCGCGAAGGTCACCGTCACCGCCGAGGTGCTTGGTGAGCTGCGCGGCCCCAAGATCGTCATCCAGAAGTTCAAGAACAAGACCGGCTACAAGAAGCGCCAGGGTCACCGTCAGGACCTGACTCGCGTCAAGGTCACCGGTATCAAGTAGTCCGCGACCGAGAGACTGAGAAGGACACAGGCAGATGGCATCAAAAAAGGGCGCAAGCTCCACTCGTAACGGTCGCGACTCTAACGCACAACGCCTTGGCGTGAAGCGTTTCGGCGGCCAGTCGGTTCTCGCAGGTGAGATCCTCGTCCGCCAGCGCGGAACCAAGTTCCACCCCGGCGCGGGTGTCGGTCGCGGCGGCGACGACACGCTGTTCGCGCTCGAGGCTGGCGCGGTGCAGTTCGCCACCAAGGGCGGCCGCAAGGTCGTCAACGTGGTAGCTGTCGCAGCCGAGTAGGCAGAAGTTTTCATAGACAAGGGCGGGCTTCGGCTCGCCCTTGTCTGCTTTTAGGGAGGGGCCCGCTGTGGTCACGTTCGTCGATGAGGTCACGTTGCACTTGCGCGGTGGCAAGGGCGGCAACGGCTGTGTGTCAATCCGGCGCGAGAAGTTCAAGCCGCTGGCCGGACCGGACGGCGGCAACGGCGGCAACGGCGGCGACATCGTGCTCGTCGCCGACCCGCAGACGACCACCCTGCTCTCGTACCACCACTCGCCGCACCGAGGCGGCGGCAACGGCGGATTCGGCATGGGCGACCTGCGCTCGGGCGTCACGGGCGAATCGCTCGAGCTGCCCGTCCCCGTCGGCACCGTCGTCAAAGACGCCGACGGAGAGGTGCTTGTCGACATGCTCACCCCCGGCATGCGCTTCGTCGCGGCGGCCGGCGGGCTTGGCGGGCTCGGCAACGCGGCGCTGGCCAGCCCGAAGCGCAAGGCCCCCGGCTTCGCGCTCCTGGGCACGCCCGGGTGGGAGGGCGATGTCGTCCTCGAGCTCAAGACCGTGGCCGATGTGGCCCTTGTCGGGTACCCCTCGGCGGGCAAGTCCAGCCTGATCGCTGCGATCTCGGCCGCTCGTCCCAAGATTGCCGATTACCCGTTCACGACCCTGCACCCAAACCTGGGGGTCGTGCAGGCGGGCGACATCCGCTTCACCGTCGCCGATGTGCCGGGGCTGATCGAGGGCGCGAGCGAGGGCCGCGGGCTCGGGCTCGAGTTCCTCCGCCATGTCGAGCGCTGCACCGCGCTGCTGCACGTGCTCGACTGCGCGACGCTCGAGCCGAACCGCGACCCCATCAGCGACCTCGACGTCATCCTCGCCGAGCTCGCCGCCTATGAGGTTCCCGAGGGGCAGTTGCCGCTGCTCGAGCGCCCGCAGCTCATCGCCCTGAACAAGGTCGATGTGCCCGAGGCCAAAGACTTGGCCGACCTGGTTCGCCCCGAGCTCGAGGCACGTGGATACCGCGTGTTCGAGATCTCGACGGTCAGCCATGCTGGGCTGCGCCCGCTGACGTTCGCGCTGGGCTCCCTCGTGAAGGATGCCCGCGAGGCCGCGGTCGCATCCACGCCCGAACCCGAGCGCGTGGTGATTCGCCCCCGCGGCGCCGAGGCCGAGTTCTCGGTCCGCGTCGAGGGCGGTACCTACGGCAAGCTGTATCGCGTCTTGGGCACCAAGCCCGTGCGCTGGGTGCAGCAGACCGACTTCGCGAACGACGAGGCTGTGGGTTACCTCGCCGACCGCCTTGCCAAGCTCGGCGTCGAGGACGGCCTGTTCCGGGCCGGCGCGGTGCCGGGTTCGGCCGTCGTGATCGGCGAGGGCGACGGTGTCGTGTTCGATTGGGAGCCCACGCTCACCTCGACCGCCGAGCTGATGACCGCACCGCGCGGCTCCGACCCGCGCCTGTTCGAGGGGCACCGGCGCACCACGCATCAGCGTCGCGCCGAGTACAAAGAGCGCATGGATGCCAAATCCGAGGCGCGTGCCGAGCTCGAGGTGCAGCGGCTTTCGGGATGGACCGAGGGGCAGAAGGGCGAGAACACCTGGGCGGACGACGAGTGAGCGTGCGGGAGCGGGCCGGGTTGCCCACCGCACGCAGGCTTGTTGTGAAGGTCGGTTCGTCGTCGATCTCGGGTGCGAACGCGGAACGCATCGGCACGCTGGTGGATGCCCTCGCGGCCGCGCATGGCCGCGGCACCGAGGTGGTGCTCGTTTCGTCGGGCGCGATTGCCACCGGGCTGCCGTTCCTGCAGCTTGATGCGCGGCCGAGCGACCTCGCCACGCAGCAGGCGGCGGCTGCCGTCGGCCAGAACGTGCTCATCTACCGGTACCAGAACAGCCTTCGCCGCTACGACATCGTCGCGGGGCAGGTGCTGCTCACCGCGGGAGACCTCGAGAACCCCGTGCACCGCAGCAACGCGCAGCGCGCGATGGAGCGTCTGCTCGGCCTGCGCATCCTGCCGATCGTGAACGAGAACGACACGGTGGCCACGCATGAGATTCGCTTCGGCGACAACGACCGGCTCGCCGCGATGGTCGCCCAGCTGGTCGAGGCCGATGCGCTCGTGCTGCTCAGCGACATCGAGTGCCTCTACACCCGCCCGCCGCAGGAGCCGGGCGCCGAGCCGATCCGTCAGATCGGCTTCGGCGAGTCGCTGGCCGGGTTCGAGTTCGGCAGCGTCGGCATCGCCGGCGTCGGCACCGGGGGAGCGGCAACGAAGGTCTCGGCGGCGCGCCTCGCCGCCGCTGCCGGGGTCGGTGTGCTCGTGACTTCGTCCGAGCTGGTCGCCGAGGCGCTCTCGGGCGCCGACATCGGCACCTGGTTCGAACCGCGCAGTGCCGCGGCGGAGCACGCGGAGGCCGTCACCGAGCCTTCGCTGCTCGGTAGAATGAGCTCATGACTGAGCTTGTAGCCCCCGTCGCCTCGGTGCAGGAGCGCTTCGCGCTCGCGAAGACCGCCTCGCGCGCGATCGGCGCGCTCAGTGGCGCACAGAAGACGTCGGTGCTGAACGCGATCGCAGATGCGCTGGTGGATGCCACGGCGCAGATCGTCGCCGCGAACGCGGAGGATCTGCGGCGCGGGGTATCCAACGGACTGGCAACCGGGCTGCTCGATCGGCTGCGCCTCGACGAAGCCCGCGTGGAGGGGCTCGCGAGCGCCGTACGCGAGGTTGCCGTGCTGCCCGACCCGGTGGGGGAGGTTGTGCGCGGCCACCGCTCGCCGACGGGCGTGCAGATCGAGCAGGTGCGGGTGCCTTTCGGCGTGATCGGGGCGATCTACGAGGCGCGGCCGAACGTGACCGTCGACATCGCGGCCATCGCGCTGCGCAGCGGCAACGCCGTCGTGCTCCGTGGCGGCACCGACGCCGAGGCGAGCAACAAGGTGCTCGTGGGGGTCATGCGCGACACGCTCAGTGCGCACGGCATCGACCCCGAGGCGATCCAGACGATCGACGAGTTCGGTCGCGACGGCGCGCGTGAGCTGATGCGCGCCCGGGGCCTCGTCGATGTGTTGGTGCCCCGGGGCTCCGCGGCGCTGATCCGCACGGTGCTCACCGAGTCGACGGTGCCCGTGATCGAGACGGGCTCCGGCGTCGTACACATCTTCCTCGACGAGTCGGCTCGCCTGGACTGGGCGCGCGACATCGTCGTGAACGCGAAGGTGCAGCGTCCGAGCGTGTGCAACGCCGTCGAGACCCTCCTGGTGCACCGCGCGGCCGCCGCGCGTCTGCTGCCCGAGGTCATCTCGAGCCTGCAGGCGCAGGGCGTCACGGTGCACGGCGATGAGACGGTCGCGGCGCTGTGCAGCGGCATCCGCCCCGTCACCCAAGAAGACTTCGAGACCGAATACCTCGATCTTGAGATTGCAGTGCGCGTGGTCGATGACCTCGACGCGGCGCTCGAACACATCCGCACGTACTCGACCGGGCACACCGAGTCGATCGTCACGTCGGATGCGGCCTCGGCCGATCGTTTCCTTGCCGAGGTCGACTCGGCAGTCGTGATGGCGAACGCGTCCACGCGTTTCACCGACGGAGCCGAGTTCGGCTTCGGTGCCGAAGTCGGCATCTCGACGCAGAAGCTGCACGCGCGCGGTCCGATGGGGCTGCGCGAGCTCACGAGCACCAAATGGCTCGCTCGTGGCGCCGGACAAGTCCGGCTTTAGTGCCTAGACTGTATGCAGGCCAAGAGGCCTCGCTGCACCCATGAACGGAGATCGCATGTCGTTTGCGACGATTTTGCTTGCCCAGGCTGAAGAGCACCACGGAAACGTCTACGTAGAGACCCTCCCGTACCTGCTGCTCGCCGTTGCGCTGTTCCTCGTGTTGGGCTTCCTCACGTTCAGCTACCGCGATGTTGCCAACCGTCACGCTGCCAAGGCCGAGGCCTACGCGCGCACGCACGGTGCAGCGATCGCGCAGGGCCAGGGGCACGGCCACTAGGCATTGCATGTCGGGTGCACCGCGGAGGCCGCGAATTGGAGTGATGGGCGGCACGTTTGATCCCATCCACCATGGGCACCTGGTCGCAGCCAGCGAGGTCGCTGATTCGTTCGATCTCGACGAGGTGGTCTTTGTGCCCACGGGTGAATCGTGGCACAAAGACGGGGTCAGTCCCAGCGAACATCGATACCTGATGACGGTCGTGGCGACAGCATCCAACCCGTCGTTCACGGTCAGCCGGGTCGACATCGATCGTGCCGGCACGACCTACACGATCGACACGCTGCGAGACCTGCGCGCGGAGCGCCCCGACGCCGATTTGTTCTTCATCACCGGCGCCGACGCCATCACGCAGATCCTCGCGTGGAAGGATCACGAGGACCTCTGGGACCTCGCGCATTTCGTCGCCGTCAGTCGCCCTGGGCACGTGCTCAGCATCGATGGGCTCCCGAGCGATCGGGTCAGCCAGCTTGAGGTGCCGGCACTCGCCATCTCATCCACCGATTGCCGCGAGCGTGTGCGCGCAGATCGCCCGGTCTGGTACCTGGTGCCGGACGGCGTCGTGCAATACATCAACAAGTACGACCTGTATCGGAGCGCCGCATGAGTACACCCGAACAGCCGCTGACCCGCAAACAGATGCGCGAGCTCCTGCGCACGGGTGCGATTCCGATCATCCGCCCGAGCGACGAGGCGAACGACGATGCGCTGGATGCCTCGGCAGAGCGCGTCGCGAGCCCGAAGCCCGACGCAGCACCGGCGCCCGTCGACGACGAGCCGATCGACCCGAACGCGCCCCCGCGCACCCGCCGTCAGGCGCGCCAGCAGGAGCGTCTGCGCACCCTTTCGGTGCCGATCATCTCGCCCGAGCTGGCCGAGGCCGCGTTGGCGGCCGGCGCCGCAGACGCGGAGGTGGACGAGGCTGAGGAAGCAGTTGCTGCTGAGGCTGAGGCTGAAGTAGCTGTCGAGGCTGAGGTCGAGGCTGAAGAAGCTGCCGCGCCCGAGGGAGCGGCCGGGGTTGAGGACGTTGCTGAGGCTGAAATGGCCGAATCCGTCGCCGATGCGCAGCTCGAAGACGCCGACGTCGTCGATGTTGCGGTGGCGGAGGCCGTAGAGGCCGACGCTGAAGTTGTCGAGGCATCCGACGAGGCATCCGCTGCCGATGACGTGGCTGCTGACGACGCTGCCGACGATGCTGTTGCGGCGGACGACGCTGCCGGGGAGGCCCCGGAGGCCGAGGCGAGCGAGGCATCCACGGGTTCGGCGCTGCATGCCGGGTTCGGGGGACACCTGCTCGTGGATGACCCTGAGATCGCGGCGCCCATGCCCGCATCCTTCGACCAACTCATCGCTCGCGGCTCGACGGCCACGGGGAGCGCGACCGCGACGAACGCGCTGATCCTCTCGCAAACGCCGGTGTCGGCGCCCCTGTCCGGCGCGGTGACCGCGACCGGCGAAATTCTCATCACGGGCACGTTGGCGCTCCCTGAAGGCCTCGGCTCCACCGGCAGCGATCCGCGCCTCAGCGATGGCAAAGAGATCGACGCGCTGCTGGTGGATGGCGGCGAGTTGCCGGCATCCTCTTCACCAAAGCCCGTCGCCGCGAGCTCCGCGATCAGCACGATCAAGAGCGCGAGCGAAATCATCAAGCCACCGGTTCCCGAAAAGGGGAGCCGCCTCATGTTTGCGCTGGCGATCACGGCGGGCGCCCTCGCGCTCGCGCTGGTCGGCGTGCTCATTCTTGGGTTTATCACAGGAGCACTGTAATGACCGTCAACGAAAACCCCAGGGCGATGCTCGCCATCGCGGCCGACGCGGCCGATGCGAAGGGCGCCGAAGACCTCGTCGCGCTCGATGTCTCGGGCCCGCTGCCGCTGGTCGACGTCTTCCTCATCGCCACCGGGCGCAACGAGCGCAACGTCGGCGCGATCGCCGATGCGATCGAGGACGCCCTCCTCGAGGCGGGGCACAAGCGCGTGCGCCGCGAGGGCCGTCGTGAGGGCCGCTGGGTGCTGCTTGACTTCGGCGACCTGGTGGCGCATGTGTTCCACGAGGACGAGCGCGAGTACTACGCGCTCGAGCGCCTGTGGAAGGACTGCCCGGTCGTGCCGATCACGCTGAGCAACCCTGCGCCCGTCGAGTAGCCGCGGCGTCATCAAGACACGCACGACGATCCGCCGATTTCGATCTCGGGCACCGGGTGTAGTACTCTAAATGAGTTGTCATCCTCACCGATGACAGCGAATCTGGGTCTGTGGCGCAGCTGGTAGCGCACCTGCATGGCATGCAGGGGGTCAGGGGTTCGAGTCCCCTCAGATCCACCATAAGAGGCTTACGAGCATCATCGTCTTCGTAGATGCCGGCAGAGACCGCCCACTTGGGCGGTCTCTTTTTCTTCCCCCTGTGTGCCGCGTGTGCTCGGCTTGTGGCAGTGCGGCGGCTAGGCCCAACTGGGCGCTGACATCGAAGACCGCGGCCCTTATCGAGCTGCGCACGGCATCGCCGGTAGCTCGGCCGCGACGCACACTCGGCAAGAATGCCGCCCACGGCGGGGGAAATGTGCCGGCAGTTGGAGAATGTCCGGGGGTGACGACATGATGTGCCCATGAGACACATCGACTCCGCGGACGGCGCTCGCGTTATCGCGGCCGAGATCCTTGCTGCGCGTACTCGTCCCTTCGTGCTCATCAGCACGTTGCCTGATGGCTCGTTCGCATTCGACGCAGACAAGGTCGCCCACGACCTGGACCACGATGCGGAGGTCGTGACCATCACCACGGGCGAGGCGACCTACGCACTTGAAGAGCGTCTGCCGCCCAAGTCGCACGTGTTCAACGGCGCGGCCCGCTCGTACCCGCCGGACTTCGGCGCGGACCCGGACTGGCAGAGGTCGATCCTGCGGTTCCCCGAGCGAGACGCCGAAGACCTTATCGAGGATGCGCTCGCGCAGATGGTTCTTCGGCTCACGGAGGCACCGGTCCGTAGGACGTGGGTATGTGCGACCGTCGAGCGGATCTCGGGTACTTCTACCGGCAACGTCGCTCGGCTCGCCGACGGACAACAGGTCATCATTGTCGCGGATGGCCTCCCCTCATCGCTGACGCTCGCGGATGGCCTGGATGAGGGCGGGCGCGTCGAAGGATGGCTGACAGGGAAGGACTTCGCACCGGTGCCTGAGCCCGTGGACCTCGTACGGTTCACAGAAGGCGTGGTGACGCTCGCCCGCGTGACCAAAGTGACTGAACTTCGAGCGAAGCTCACCTTGCATCCTCTCGCCCCAGAGGTAGACCTTCGCAGGCGCGCGGTGATTCCCGGTGTTGACGACGGCGATAACGAAGACGTGAAGGTCAACGACGTACTTCGCGTCGGCGAAACCGTCCGGGTGCGCGTGGTGAGTGAGAAGGCCGGCATCGGACTGACCCTCATCGACGTCGGTGAGGAACGACCGTTCGTGCCTCCGCTGTCCATCCTCCGTGGCGGTCCTCCGTGGCTTCGCGACGGCGTTCACGCAGCGGAGCCAGCGGCTGCCACAGCGTCCGCTCATGGTGGTGAACCGACGCCCGTTGCTGCTTCCCCGAACCCTGAGACTTCCAGCCCCACCGAAGCACCGGTGGGGGAACCAGCGTGGACGAGAGAACTCGCTCATATCCGAGACGAGTTGGCTGGGTTAAAGGACGCATTCGTGCGGCTCGGAAGGGAGGTTCGAGCTGGCACCGAACTTGAAACCCTCGACCAGCTCCGCGACGAGAATTCGAGCCTTTCAGAGGAGCTTCGCCGTGCACGAGCAATTCAGCGCGATCACAAAGCCCTCGCGACGCGCCTGCGCCAAGAGCTCCGTGATGCCCGCAGCCTTGTCACTCCAGCGCAGCTTTCGGGAACACGAACGGATCGCTCCGCGTGGCCCGACGAAGAGTCCTGGTTCCGCCACGAGGTCATCGGCACATGGGCAGCACGCACGGGAGCATCAGACAAGCAGCAATACCCGCTCGCCCCATTCGTCATTGGCGCCGGGTTCCTTGACAGCGTCCGCGAAATCGGTGACCGGTACACGGATAAGGTGCTCCGCGGAGTCGTGGACGCACTCACCGGACGGGCAGCCGAGATCCCTGCCCGTCAGTTGCACCGGCTGCGTGAAGGGCCGGGTGGCAGTGACCCATACGTGACACGTCACGACGGCGCACTTTGCTGGCGCCTGTCTCTCGAAATCGGCGCCGCGTCAGCGCGCCGCCTGCACTACTGGCAGGTACCGGGAGGGACGATCGAGCTCAGCCGAGTCGTCCTCCACGACGACATTGAACCGTAGGCCGCGAGAAGCGCGTCCAGCGAGGGCCCAGCCTCGTGCACGGCCGACTGGCCCGCGAGCAACGCGCGTATCCGTTCGCCAGGGCGCGCTGCGCGGGGCTCGTCGCTCCGCCCGGCCGCTCAGTCCTGCGGGGTCTCGAGCGGGCGCGGGTCTGCCACCGTGCCGCCGTGTGCGTAGTCGGGCCGCGCCGGCTGCGGCTTTTGCTTGGTGCCTTCGCCGCCCTGGCGGCCGCCGTAGGGGCGCCCGTGGTCGGCGAACTCCGCACGAACGAACACCAGCTCCCACTTGCCGAGGGTGAACCTCGCACCGGTGCGGAGGATCTCGGAACGGTCGTCGACGGCACCGACCCCCGATGCGGTCGAGCGCACGTTGTGCACGCCCTCGCCGATCATGGTGAGCCGGTACTCGTCTTGCGAGGTGTGGTCGATGCGGGCGTGGATCGGGTCGATGCCCGCCAGTTGCAAGCTGGCGTCGGCGCTCGAGCCGATCGTCACTTCGTCTTCAACGAGCGAGAACGTGATGCGCTCATAGTCCCTGCGGACCAACAGGTGCGGATCGCCTGCACCCCAGTTCGCGTGGGTCGTGAGCTCATCAGCATTGATGGGATTCATGATCTGCTCCTCTCCATCATGTGCAGAAGTGCCTCGTCACCCACAGGTTACGCGGATTCGCGCGGGATTGGCAGGGGTCCTGCGGGCCCAGCCGTACCCGCCGCGACTACAGCAGCTCGGCGCGCAGCGCCTCCGGCGACTTCGGCGAGAGCAGGCCCGGTGCGATGTCGAACACGGTGTGCGCGCCGTGCTGACCGGCCGCGTGCAAGCGGTGTGCGGCGCGCGCGTAGGCCACGAGCACGCTCGCGGTGAACTCGGGATTGCTCGCGAGCGTCAGCCCGTACTCGATGACCTGGGCGTTCCCGTCGCCAGTGCTGCCGCTGCGAATCACAAAGCCCCCGTGCGGCATCGCGGCGTGGTCGCGCGCGAGCTCCTCGGCGCTGATGAACGTCACGGTGGTGTCGTACTCGTCGAAGTAGTGCGGCATCGTCACGATCGCCTCGCGCACGGTCGCGGCATCCGCCCCCGCTTCGAGCACCACGAAGCACTCGCGCGTGTGCTTCTGGCGCGTGCTCAACACGGGGCGCGTGCCCGCGCGCACGGCGTCGACGGCCGCATCGCTCGGCACCGTGTACTGCACGCCACCCGCCACGCCGGCCACGCCACGGATCGCGTCGGAGTGGCCCTGGCTGAGCCCGCGCCCCCAGAACGTGTACGTGTCGCCGTCAGGCAGCAGCGCCTCGCCGATGACCCGGTTGATCGAGAACATGCCAGGGTCCCAGCCGGTAGAGATCACGGCGGTGGTGGCGCCCGCGCGGGCTGCGGCATCCACCGCGGTGAAATGCTCGGGGATGCGCGCGTGCGTGTCGAAGCTGTCGACGATCGTGAAGTGGGCGGCGAGCGCGGGCGACTGCAACGGCAGGTCGCTCTTCGAGCCGCCGCACAGCACCAGCACGTCGATCTCGTCGGCGCGGGCCTCGAGCTCGTCGTGCGCGAACACGCGGGTGTCGGGATGCCGCGGCGCAACGCTCGCCGGATCGCGGCGCGTGAACACCCCCACCAGCGTCATGTCGGCGTTCTTCGCGATGGCCGACTCGACCCCGCGGCCGAGGTTGCCGTAGCCGACGATGCCGATGCGAATCGGAGTGTGCATGCGGGGGTCTTCTTTCTGTGCGGGTGGGTCGTGCAGAGCGAATCAACGCTACATGTGGGCGGCGATGTACGAGTACTTCACGAACACCTCGGGGGCGTACCCCGCCTCCTCGAGGATCCCCTGCACGGCGGTCAGCATGTAGCGCGAATCCCAGCCCATGTAGAGCGAATGCGTGTCGTCGAGCGCATCCCATTGGCCATTCCACGCCTGCTCGTCGTAGACGGGGCCGCCGCGCCGCCGGCTGAACGCGATGACGAGCTCAGGGTTCTCCGACCAGATCCGGCGGAACACGCGGTTGAAGAAGTACTTCACGTCGGGCACCTCCCAGTGCTCGCCGCGGTATTCGATGTAGGCGAACTCGCGCTGCCAGCCGCGCGGCCAGCCGCGACGGCGCTTCGCGTCGAGCAGGGGAGTGAGGTCGTCGTCGTCGATGCCACCCGCGTCGGGCCGGGGCCAGATGCGCAGGAGCTCCTCGGTGAGGGCAACGGTGCGGGCCGCGATCGCGGCGGTGCCCCAGGCATCCACCATGCTGACCTCGCGGGTGAGGGCGACGGCGCTGCGGGCGAAGATGCGGTCCCGCTTCTCGGGGAAGGATGCGTCGAGCGTGCGCTCGGCGAGGTGCTCCTCGAGCAGCACCAGGTTGCCGAGCGTGTTCGCCAGCGCCCGGTGGCTGTTTTGGGCGTCGTCGGTGTAGTCGGCCCAGGTGGTCTGCCCGTCGCCGCTCCAGCTCTCGGAGGGTGCGAGGGGAAACACGTGCCCGAGCTCGAGCTCGAGATCGCCCAGCTGCTCGGCGCCGGCGAGGCGGCCGAGCACATAGGCCGGATGGGGGAGCGCCCCGAACTTGAGGGCCCCCCGCACGCGCTCGTCGGAGGGCATGATCCGGGCGAAGGCGTGCTCGAGTGCCTCGGGCCCCTCCGCCCGGGCGCGGCAGAGGCGGGCGACCAGGCTGTCGGTGCTGATGCCCACGATCGTGCGGCGCAGCAGCAGCGACTGGACACGCTCGAGCAACGCGATCAACGTGCCCTCGGCAGCGCCCGCGGTCTCGGTGCCGCGCGCGGCATCGCCCACGAACTCGCTATAGGCACGCATCACGAGCGGATACATGCCGCGGCCGAAGGTGTTGACGTACTGCAGCTGGCGGGTGAGTGCCGGATCCGGCGCGTGGCCCGGCTCGACGAGGATGCGGTAGATCGCCGAGTATGCCTTCCATTCGGCAGCGTGCGTGCGCAGGTTCGCAGCATCCAGCCGTGGGAACTGCTCGCGGAATGCGTCGTACACGCCGCGCCCCCCGGCGAGCGCCACTTCGCGCCCCGTCTTCATCACGAGGTAGTGACGCCAGAAGCTCGCGATCTGCTCACCGGTGTTCTGCTCGATGGGGAGCCAGAACGCGTCTTCGATCTCGGTCTGCTCGGCATGCGTGAGGCCCATGAGCACGTAGTTGTGGATGAGTTCATGATCGCGCAGCGGCTCGCCGGTCGAGTTGAGACTCTCGAAGATCTGCTGGGCGTTCGATCCCGGGCCGAGCGTGATGGCGACGTGCTCCAGCTTCTGCAGGCCCCGCCAGATCGCCGGCACCTCATCCGCGCGGATCTGACTGCGGAAGAAGGCGTAGTTGTCGTCGAAGCGCGACTCGCGGGACTCGCCCGGCGCGGTGCGCTCGAGCACGACCTTCTCAAACACGGCGGCCCAGGCCCGGTGCGGGCGGAGCTTGGTGCGGTTTCGATCGGCGGCGCGCACCAGCACGCGCTCGAGCTCGGCGGCGAGCGCGGGGTTCTCGGTGCGCACGGTGTGGTGCAGGGCCGCGACCAGCAGCATGAGGGTCGTGATGCGCTGCTGGCCGTCGATGAGCACGAGCTCTGCGGGGGTGTCGTCGGCCGCTGACTGCGCGGCGCTCTCGCTGGAGAGGATCGAACCGATGAAGTGCGTGTGCGTGTCGCCCGTCGCCGAAACCGCGCGGATGTCGGCGAGCAGCTTCTCGCACCCCCCGATGTCCCAGCGGTACTGGCGTTGGTAGACGGGCACGACGATCGTGGTGCCCGGTGCGGAAAGCCAGTCGATCGTGTTGACCGCGTGGGCGGTCACATTCGTGGCAGTGCTCATGGTTGCGTACATCCCTTGCAGCGCGGAACTCTCCACCCCAATCTACGTGGCCGGCGGCGGTTTCATTTTTTCCGGCATGGGCGATGGCGGTTCAAATTTGCGCTCTATAGGCTTGCCTAAGTTGGGCCTGTTAAAACGTGCTGGCCCCCTACGAAAGGTCCCATGATCATGGGTTACATCAAATCCGCAGCGCTGGAGGAGACCGGCTACGTCGTTCTCGACAGCTACAACCAGCCGCTCGACCCCAAGGAATGGCTCGATCTCGAGTACAACGACTGGAAGTCGTCGGGTGACACGCGCTTTGCGCCGCTCGCCAGCGCCTTCGGCGAGATCGAGTGCAACGGCTTCTGGAACCACAAGCCGCCGCGCACCGACAAGGACGGGGTGTGGATCCCGTCGCAGACGCAGATCGCACCGACCCTGACCACCCGCGCCCAGGAGCCCGGGGCGAACGTCGGTCGCTGCCGCGTCATCGAGCTCCAGCCCACGCCCTACGGCGACTGCCGCTACAACCTGCACCAAGACGACAACAACCGCCTCAACCCCGAGGGCACCGGCTGGGTCGTGCGCGGGTTCTTCAACCTGACCGACGACAAAGACAGCTTCTTCGTGCTGCGTGAGAAC
>JAGQTK010000319.1 GCA_020439065.1 Microthrixaceae bacterium | reverse complement strand
CAAGTTCAACGACGCGGGCGAGCAGATCGAGGCGGCCAACGCGCCGTACGCGAGTGTGCTGGGCTCGAAGAACGTCTCGCCGATGGCGATGGCCGGCGCCTACGCGACGGTGGCCAACGGCGGCAAGTACTGCCAGCCCAAGGCGATCGACAGCATCACCGGCCCCAACGGCGAATCGATCGAGCCTCCGAAGACGACGTGTGAGCAGGTGATCTCGCCCGAGGTCGCCGCGACCGCGGCGTTCGCGCTGCAGCGCGTGATGTCGAGCGGCACCGGCACCCCCTCGAACACCTGGGACGGCACCCCGCTGATCGGCAAGACCGGTACCGACGACAGCTTCCACACGGCGATGGTCGAGTCGAGCTCGAAGGTCGCCACGGCCGTCTGGGTCGGCAACTACCGCGACCGCGTCTCGCTCTGGAACAACTGGGTCAGCGGCGTGCGGCTCTCGGATCTCCGACACAAGCTCGCGCCGGCCATGCAGCGCGCCGCGAACGCCGCCTACCCCGGCGAGCGCTTCCCGCAGCCCGACAAGAACCTCACGCGCAACGTCATGAAGGACCTGCCCGACGTGATCGGCAAGACCATCGAAGACGCGACCGACATCCTCGAGAAGGCCGGCTTCTCGGTGGCGGTGGGCGATCCGGTCGACTCGACCGCGCCCGCCGGCACCGTCGGCGCGCAGACGCCTGGCGCGGGCAAGGTCGCGGGCGGAACGACCGTCACGATCAACCCGAGCACGGGCGAGGGCGCCGGGATCCCCGCCGTCAACGGCATGACGCCCGCCGCCGCGATCGATGCGATCAAGGCCGCCGGGTTCAACAAGGTCTCGCTCGGTCAGTGCACCGAGTCGCCGAACGCGCCCGCGGCGGGTGCCGCGACCGACACCGACCCGCCCGCGGGCACGATGGCCAACCGCAACGCCAAGGTCTCGGTCAACTACACGGCGAACGACTGCTGAGGGTGACCCGAACCTCGTCGCGCCCCGCC
>JAGQTK010000318.1 GCA_020439065.1 Microthrixaceae bacterium | reverse complement strand
AGCCACCTGATCCTCCGCGTGGTACTGCGCCAGCAGCTCCTTTTCGCGGTCGGCCTTGGGGAACTTCCACGCCACGATGACGGCGCCGATCAACACGGCCACGATCCCGGCGATGTACGCCCAGTCCTGACCCGCCACGAACGACTCCTTCGCGCCCTGGATGATCGCGTCGGCGTACTGCGGATACTGGGCGGCGGTGTTCTCCGCACTCGAAAACGACTTGGCCAGTTCCGATTGCACGGCAGACGTGACCTGATCCGACTCGGGTGACTGCGCGATCAGCTTGTTCACCGACGTCGCGTAGCCCGCGGTCAGTAGCGCGCCCAGGATCGACTGCATGATGGCCCCGCCGAGGTCGCGCTGCAGGTCCGCGGTACCGGATGCCATGCCGGCTCGCCGCACCGGAACCGCCCCGGTCAGCGAGTGCGAGGCGGGCGTGCCTGCCAGCCCGACGCCCGCGCCGACGAACGCGTAGCCGAGCCCGACCGACCAGTAGGCGGTGCCTTCCCTCCACAGGAGCAGCATCGTGACGAAGCCCAGCAGAACGAAGACGTAACCGAGGAGCAGGGTGAACCGTGCGCCTTTGGCCTCCACCAACTTCGCGGAGCGCGGCGCGAGCAGGACCATGAAGACCGCCGCCGGCAGGATCGCCAGACCGGACGAGATCGTCGAATACCCCAGCACGTTCTGCAGGAACTGCTGGCCGATGAACATCGCGCCCATGAGCGACCCGAACACGATGATGCCGGCCACCGCCGCCACCCAGAAGATGGGTCGCGAGGCCACCGACAGGTCGAACAACGGATCCTTGACCCGGCGTTCGCGGATCACGAAAGCGATCAAGGACGCGAGCCCGATCACGGCCAGGCTGAGGACCAGGGTTCCGGCGCCGGGCACGGTCGCGAAGTTGATCGCCAGGATGATGCCACCCACCAACAGCGCCGACAGGATGCCGCCGAGGTTGTCCACCGGGTCGGTCGTCTCGTTGACGTGGGCCGG
>JAGQTK010000317.1 GCA_020439065.1 Microthrixaceae bacterium | reverse complement strand
TCGACCTGCTGATCCGCACCAGCGGCGAGGTGCGCCTGTCGAACTTCCTGCTGTGGCAGAGCGCCTATGCCGAAATGCTGTTCGTCGATACGCTGTGGCCCGATTTTACGGTCGAGCATCTGAAACAGGCGCTCGACAATTTTGCAGGACGGGAGCGGCGCTTTGGCGGACGGTAATTTCCAGCTGGCTTGCTGCCCATACCATATCGTCACCCTGAACTTGTTTCAGGGTCCATCTCTCCAACTGCGAAGTGGGTGCGCTGCCGAACCATGGATGCTGAAACAAGTTCAGCATGACGTGATGGGGAGTCAGCAGTGAGCGATACGGTTGCCAAAAAGTCCGACCTCGGCGTGCGGACCCTCTCGGCCATCGTCATGCTGGCGGTTGCCGGAACCGCGCTGTGGCTGGGCGGATGGGCGTGGTATCTCTTCGTCGCGCTGGTCGCCGGGGTGTGCTTCTTCGAGCTGGCACGGCTGGTACGCAAGGCGTTCGGGCGCGGTGTCGGGCCGACGCTCGGGGTGCTGGCTGGCGCTGCCTATGTGGGTGGGGCGGGCTATGCATTGGCGAACCTGCCCGTTGCGGTCTTGCTCGGCGTTATCGCGGTGGTGATTGCGACCGATACCGGGGCCTATTTCAGCGGCAGGGCGATCGGCGGCCCGAAGATCGCGCCCCGGATCAGTCCGTCCAAGACATGGGCGGGCCTGATCGGTGGAGCGACGCTGGCGGGCGCGGTTTCAGCCGGATTCTTCATCTACAACACGGGTGAGTTCGTGTTGCGGCCGATGCTGTTTATCGCCTTTGCCATCGGCGCGGTGCTGGCGGTGCTGGCGCAAGCGGGCGACTTCTTCGAAAGCTGGCTCAAGCGCCGGGCGGGGGTGAAGGACAGTTCCAACCTCATTCCGGGCCATGGCGGGGTGTTCGACCGGGTTGACGGCATGCTGCCGGTGGCGCTTGCGTCATTGCCGCTGTGGATGATGCATCCGTGACCCGCTCCATTTCCATCCTCGGCGCAACGGGTTCTGTCGGTGCCTCTACGCTCGACCTGATCCGCCGCAACCGTGAGGCGTGGCGCGTTGTCGCC
>JAGQTK010000316.1 GCA_020439065.1 Microthrixaceae bacterium | reverse complement strand
TCCTGCAGACGCGTGAAACTCGGGCGGCCAGCGGCGTCGAAGGCGACGATCTCGCCATCGAGCACCGCGTTGTCGGCGGGCAGATGCGGGGCTCCGTCGGCCGTCAGCTCGGGATAGCGGTCGGTGATGTCCGTGCCGCTGCGGGCGTGCAGGCGCAGCCGCCCGTCGGCCCAGGTGGCGATAGCGCGGATGCCGTCCCACTTGATCTCGGCCCAGGCCGGGTCGGAGAGGGCGCGCGCGAGGCCCGGGGTGCCGGCTTCGGCGAGCATGGGCGCGAGCGTGGGGAGCTCGGACCCGTCGACGGGCTTCTCGGCCGTGGAGGTGGGCCCTTCGACAAGCTCAGGGACCCAGGTGTCGACAGGCTCAGGGACCCAGGTGTCGACAGGCTCAGGAGCCCTTGGCGTGGAGGCGGGCTTCATCCGGTGCAGCAGCCACTGTGACTTCTCGCCGCTGCCTTCGGTGCGGATCAGCGCGAGCCGGGCGACACCGAGCGGCCCGCCTGCACGCCCGGTGAAGGTGCCGATGACCTCGGCATCCCGCCATTTCCCGAGTTCCACCGTGCCGGTGTCCCACACGGTCATCGTCCCCGCGCCATATTCCCCGCGGGGAATGGTGCCCTCGAACGTCAGGTACTCGATCGGATGCGGCTCGGTCATCACAGCGAGATGGTTGTGCTCGGGGGAGTCGGGAACGCCCTTCGGCACGGCCCAACTCACCAGCACCCCGTCGCGTTCGATGCGCAGGTCGTAGTGCAATCGGCTGGCGTGATGCTCCTGAATCACGAATCGCGTCGCCCCGCCGGGCGCCGAGGGCGCGCTGCCAGGCATCGGTTCGGGGGTGCGCGCGGCGTCGCGTTTGGCGAGATACGCCGCCAGCGCCGGTGCGGGGGGAGCGAGGGCGGCGAACGGGTCGACCCCGGCATCCATCCGCTCGAGCACCTCGGTGAACTCCAGCTGCGCGAGATCGGGGTCCTCCAGCTCATCCCAGGTGCGCGGGGCGGCAACCCAGGGGCGGCCCCGGCCACGCAGCGAGTACGGCGCGATCGTCGTCTTGGCGCCGTTGTTCTGGCTCCAGTCGATGAACACCTTGCCCGCTCGCGCGGACTTGGCCATGACGTGCGTGACGAGGTCGGGATGCTCGGCCTCCAGCATCCGCGCGAGCTCTTTCGCGACGGCGGAGATCTGGTCACTCGTCTGCAGGCCCTGCCCGGCGGCATCTGTGGGGAGCCGGGTGTAGAGGTGGATGCCCTTGCTGCCGCTGGTCATCGGCACCGGATCCAGTCCCA
>JAGQTK010000315.1 GCA_020439065.1 Microthrixaceae bacterium | reverse complement strand
GCAGTGCGGTGCCTTCGCAGGGATCTGGAGGCGCGTCTCGCATGGAGCAGCTCAAAGTCATCGGAATCGAAGAGGGCGTTCTCGTCGTCGCGACCGAGACGGGCGAACGATTCGCCCTGGCGGTCGATGAGACCCTCCGCTCGCAACTGCGCCGTGTGCAGCGCGACGCCGAGCCGCGCGCACCGCGGCCGAGCCCGCGCGACATCCAGGCGCACATCCGCTCGGGGCTCTCCGCCGCCGAGGTCGCGGAACTCCTCGGCGCGCGCCTCGAAGACGTGCAGCGCTACGAGCGTCCCGTGCTCGCCGAGCGCGAGCACATCGTCGACCAGGCCCTGTCGGTGCCGGTGCTCATCGCCGGTGAACTCGGTGACGACGCCCAACCCACGTTCGGCGCGGCGGTCCGCGCCAAGCTCGCCGACGCGGGAGCGACGGGCGAGCGATGGACGAGCTGGCGCGAAGAATCGGGCTGGATCGTCAAGCTCGAGTTCACGGCCGGCGAGGTCGATCACGACGCGCGGTGGAGCTTCGACCCGCGGCGTTCGACGTTGGCGCCGCAGAACACGGATGCCACGCAGCTTTCGCGCCAGGGATCGCTCCCCGAGGGCCTCATCCCGCGTCTTCGCGCTCTCGACGCCAACCCGCTCAAAGACTCGTCGCGCTTCGATTCCGGCGCGTTCGGGCCGCGGCGGCTCGAGCCCGACGCCGAGATCGTGAGCCGCGACATCCGCCCGACGGTGACCGCCGCCGTGCAGGAGGCGGCGATCAAGCGCGCGCCCGACCAGTCGGTCACCTCGTCCGAGACCGCCGACCTGCTCGAGGCGCTGCGACGCCGCCGCGGGCTGCGCGAGCCGATGCCGACCGACCAGCCGACCGCTCCGGTGGCGACGGCTCCGACGGGAGCCGCGGCGCTCTTCGACGCGCTCGAGCCCGGCTACGACGACAGCGCGCCGGCCGACGACGACGAGAACCTCGAAGACACCGTGATCTCCGAGGCGTCACGCCGCAAGGGTCGCACCTCGATGCCCTCGTGGGACGAGATCGTCTTCGGCGCCCGCACCGAAGACGGTTCCTGACCGGCTCAGCCTGCAGACGTCGACGCGAAGGCGCCGAGCCGGATGAGCGGCACGATCCGCTCCTGATCGGTGAGCGAGCCGTGCTGGCCGACCATCCGCTGCGCCTTCTTGTCGGCGAGGCGATCGTCGTAATAGGCGATCGCGGCGCGCGCCGCGATCAGCACGTCGCCGATCCGGGGCAGCACGTCGGCATCCACCCGCGGCCCGTACAGTCCCGCGGAGACCGCTTCGCCTCG
>JAGQTK010000314.1 GCA_020439065.1 Microthrixaceae bacterium | reverse complement strand
CCCGCGTGCGGTACATCCGCGCGGCCAGGCGGCGCACCCGCGACCAGATCGGATCCTGCCCCTCCAGCTCCCTGCGCAGCGTCAGCGTGTAGTCCCGCAGCGCGTCGTCGACCTGCCGGCGCACCTCCTTCTCGACCAGCCCGGCGATGAACAGCGGCAGGCCCGGGCCCGACTCGCGGACGTACGCGCGAAGCGCCTCGTCACGGATGCGCTCGTCGTCGCGGTCGTGGATGTCGCCGAGCGCGTACATGCTGTTGCCGTCGGCGCCGCGCTGATCGGGGCGCTGGGTCCAGAACGCCAGCGGCTCGCCCGTGATGTAGCCGATCTGGTGGTCCAGGGCGACCCGCAGGTAGAACTCCCAGTCCTCGACCGCGTCCAGCGTCTCGTCATAGAACCCGACGTCGTCGTGCAGCGAGCGGCGGTAGAGAAACGAGATCGGCACGGCGCGGTTGACCGACAGCAGCCTCGAGTAGGTGACGAAGCCCTGCCCCGCCCAGAACGGCGCCGTGCCCACCTGCACGAACGCGTCGCCGCGTTTCTCCTCGTAGACGATCTGGGTCGTGACCATCACGCCGCCGTCGCGCGGGTGCGCGTCGAGCCAGGCCACGGTCTGCGCGAGGAATGCAGGCGCCCAGCGATCGTCGTCGTCGTGCAGGACGACGTAGTCGCTCGCGGCCGTGCGCATGCCGAGGTTCGCCGCCGCGCATCTCCCCCCGGGCGCCACCGTGTCGACGATGGTGATGCGATCGCCCAGCCGCGTGGCGAACGGCCGCACCGCCCGCTCGACCGCATCCCGGTCGCCGCCGTCATTGACCACCACGACGTGCCAGTCGGCGAACGACTGCGCGAGCACGTCGCCCAGCGCACGTGCGAGAAAGTAGGGACGATCCTTCGTGCGGACGACGATCGAGACGCGAGCAGCCATGACTCAAATGTAGACGGCCGCCCGCGCCGCGTTCGCAGCGCGACGCCCGGACCGGCTCGGCGCGTCGGTCACGCAGGGCGCTACAGCTCGGCGTGCAGCGCCCACACCCGATCGCCCGCGTCGAGCCACGAGAACCCGCGCGCGCGGTCGCCGGCGAGCACGCCGAGGCGCTTCGCCGCGTCGGCATCGCCCAGCACCTCGGCGATCGCCGCACCCCAGGCATCCGCGCCCTCGCCAGAGACGAAGCTCGCCGCATCGCTCGCGACCTCCCGATACGTCGCGGTGTCGCGCGCCACCACCGGCGCTCCCACCGCGAACGCCTCGAGCATGCGGAACGGGAACGCGAACCCCGTGGATGCCGCGAGCACGGCGTCGGCGCTCGACCAGATCGTCGCGCGCTCCGAGGCATCCATCGCCCCGAACAGCTGCATGCGCGAGGCGACGCCCACCGCGTCGGCAAGCTCACGCAGCTCGTCGACATCGGCGCCCGGCACATCGAGCACGACGAGCGACAGCTCGGCATCGAGCGCGAGGGCGCCGAGCGCGTCGGCCACACCCGAGGAGGCGAGCGCCGAGCCCGACATCGCGACGAAGCGCGGCGGCAGCTCGAGCGCGCGAGCACGGTCCGACGCATCGGCCGGGGCCGCGAA
>JAGQTK010000313.1 GCA_020439065.1 Microthrixaceae bacterium | reverse complement strand
CATCGCGCACGGCGCCGATCGCGCGCAGGCCATCGACCGCCTCGACGCGGCGCTCGCCGACACCGTGCTGTTCGGCGTCGACACGAACCTGCGCTTCCTGCGCGCCCTGCTTGCCGTGCCCGACGTCCGTGCCGGGGCCGTCGATACCGGACTGATCGCCCGCATGCCCGCACTGCCGGCGCGCACCAGCGCGCCCGCAGACGTACTCGCCGCGGCCGCCGCGCTGCTGGTGCACGGGCCGGCGAACCCCGCGGCATGCAACGACGCGGCTTCGCCGCTGTGCCCATTCAACGACGCGGCTTCGCCGCTGTGGCACCTCGGCGACGGCTGGCGGATCGGCGGTGCTCAGCCGCGGGCGGTGCTGCTCTCGGTGGGCGAGGGTGAGCCGGTTGCCGTCTCGGCACCGCCAGGCGGCGTGGCCGACGCATCCATCACCTGCGCCCGCGCCGACGACGGGCACATCTGGGTGCATGCCCGGGGTGAGACGTACGAACTGCGGCCGTGGGGCCGACGCGAACTGCTCGAGCGGCAGCTCGCCAACCTCGAGCGACCGGCGGGGTCGCCGAACCCGGAGGTGCGCGCACCCATGCCCGGCACGGTCGTCGCGATCGCGGTCGCCGACGGCGACGAGGTCATGGCGGGCACCGTGATCGCCACGATCGAGGCGATGAAGATGGAGCACCCGGCCACCGCGATGGCCGCGGGCACGGTCCGGCTGCAGGTGGCGCCGGGCGAGCGCGTGTCGCGCGATCAGCTGCTGGCGCGCGTGCACCCCGCAGCACCGGATGCGTCCGGAGACGAAGGAGGGCGAGGGTGATGAACGAACATCGACACGGGGGCCTGCACAGCGACGCCCTGCTGAGCGACGACGAGCGAGCACTCCGACAGGTGGTGACGGCGTTCGCCGACGAGGTCGTCGCGCCGATCTCGTACGAGGCGAACCGCACGCGCACGCTCCCGCTGCACATCGTGCACGCGATGGGGGAGCTCGGGCTGTTCGCCCTCCCGTTCCCCGAGGCGGTGGGTGGGCAGGGCGGCGGCTTCCTGGCGTTTTGCCTGGCCGTCGAGGCGATCGCTCGGGTCGATCAGTCCATCGCGATCACCCTGGACGCCGGCGTCGGGCTCGGCGCGATGCCGCTGTTTCGCTTCGGCTCGGAGGCGCAGCAGCAACGCTGGCTCCCCGATCTGCTCGCCGGCCGCACCCTCGCCGGCTTCGGGCTCACCGAGTCGGAGGCGGGTTCGGATGCCGGGGCGACCCGCACGCGCGCGGTGCTCGAAGGCGACGAGTGGGTGATCAACGGCAGCAAGCAGTTCATCACCAACTCGGGCACCGCCATCACGAGCCTCGTCACGATCACCGCCGTCACGGGCGAGCGCATCCGCGCCGACGGCGGGGTGGGCAAGGAGCTGTCGACCATCATCGTGCCATCGGGCACGCCCGGGTTCACGGTCGAGCCGGCCTACGACAAGGTGGGCTGGCACGCGAGCGACACGCATCCACTCACCTTCGACAATGCGCGCGTGCCCGCCGCGAACCTGCTCGGCGAGCGCGGACGCGGCTACGCCGGGTTTCTCGCCATGCTCGACGAG
>JAGQTK010000312.1 GCA_020439065.1 Microthrixaceae bacterium | reverse complement strand
GAGACGTCATGCATTGGTGGTCACCCCCAGGTGTTGACGAAGTTGCTCCAGCCCTCGAGATCGGTGTGTTCGCACCGCGGACAACGACAGGCCCAGCGCCTCGGCCGTCTCGGTCGGCGTCCACTCGCACGCCTCGACGAGCCAGACCACTTCTCGCTGGCGACGCGGTAGCCGTCGCATCGCCGAAACGAGCGCCGGCTCCACGTGTGCGATCTCGCTGGGCGGAGGAGCCGGCAGCCGTCCCTCTTTCCGGCGGCGCGACTTCGACAGTCCGACTCGAAACAGATACGCCACCGGGTACTCCATCATTGCGACGCGGTCCCAGTGCGTCCACGCGAACTCCAGGGCCGCTCCCACGGCGTCAGCGACCCGGTGCGGTGCGAGCCGGGCGCAATAGGCGCGCCGAAGTCGCGGTTCGTTGACCCGGAAGAAGGTCTCGTAGTCGTCGATCGCTGGCGTCATCGCAGTCTCTACCCGTGTGAACCATCGAGGACCGTCAGACCGCTACAAACAGTTCGACGAGCCTCACTCCATGCCGCGCGGTGCCCGACGTGTCCTGACAGATCCTCACGACAGACTCACAGCCCATGATCGCAGCGACCTCGCTCGGCGTTCCCACTCAGGATCGGCACGTACACCTTGGTGTTCTCGCCGATCGGCCCACCCGTATCGCGATCACCAACGGTGACCGCCGCCCGCCACCGACGTAACGATCGAGCTGCCGGATCCCGAGCGGGTAACGACCAGAGCGGATCGCGATCTTCTGATCGCCGACTTCATCGCGGTGAACCGAAGTCGGCCGACGCGACCAGGTCGAGACGACGGCGGTGGCCTTCCCTCTGATCAGGTGAGCTTGCGGCCAAGCTCTACATCCCACCTCGCCAGCCGGCGCCTGGCGTAGGCAGAAGCCTGTGAATCAGGTGACTCTGCGAGTCGAGTGAGCGCTGCACGCGCCGCTGGCTTGCCGATGTCGGCGAGCGCCCAGATGCACTTTCGAGCGAGGCCCTTGAACTCGTCGTAGCCGAGATAGTCGTGCTCGGTGGTTGCGAGTCGTTCGAGCGCGTCGATGGCATCGGGCGATCGGAGTTGTTGAAGCGCGTGGACCGCGTCCTCGTGGCGAGTGTGCCAAGGCGACTCCACGAGTTCGATCATCGCTGCCGACATTGCCTGGTGCAGACCAACGCCGTAGGCGTCGTTCAAGGCGCTCTCTGCCGCAGCTGGATCGCGTCGCTGAATCGCAGCTCGGAGCCGCTCGATCACCTTCAACTGCGCGTCGACGGGTTCGGCTCCTCCAGGTGCGAGGTCTGGCGGCATCAGCTCAGACTGCCCATTCGGAGCTCGTGCAGCAACCTGGCCGACTCGGACAAGGAGGCCAGGGTGCTAGTTCCCGCCGATGCGACCCCGCTGAACAACGCTCAAGAGCTGAGCGCTCGGCCTACCGGGGACCGCTCGATAACGCGATCTCCGTCGGTGGCCGCCGCCGACAGCGTCGTGGCGATCAAGCTGCCGGTATCCCCGTAACGATCGGAGCGGTTCGCGGAGCTCTGAGCGGCCGAGGCGGCCTACGGCGAGGCGGTGGATGCGACCGGATCGGCAGACGCGTCA
>JAGQTK010000311.1 GCA_020439065.1 Microthrixaceae bacterium | reverse complement strand
CGCCGGCGCGCTCCTCGCCGGGGCGCTGCTGGCCGGCCGCGCCCGCGGACCAGTGCTCACCGACGCGTTCCAGGCGTGGGTGCTGACATCGCTCGAACTCCGCGGCCGCACCACTCTGGGCCCCGCGTTCGTGCGCAGCGCCGGCGCGGCCGTCCTGGCGCTCACCGCACTCGCAGGGCTTGTCTGCCTGGCGCTCGGGCTGGGCGGGGATGTGCCTGCCACGGCGCTGTGGGGATTCCTCGGCGCTTCGGCGCTGTTCGCGGTGCTCACGGTCACCGCGTGGCTCGCGGGCCAGGCCCTTCCCGCACTCGCGGTGCGTCTGGGCGCGCTGGGCATCGCGCTGCTCGTCGCCGGCAGCGCCGTGGCCCCCGCCGCCGTGTTGCCGTACACCCCATGGGGCTGGCTCGGCGCCTCGTGGCCGGCGTCCGCCGGCGGCACGGTCCCGGGCGACGCGGCGCTGGCCGCGGGCCTCGCGCTGGCGCTTGTCGCAGCGCTCGCGCTGTGCGCCGTGCCGGCCCTGCTCGATCGCATCTCCCCCGCCACGGCGCTGCGCCAGGCCAACCGCTGGCAGGCCGCGCTCACCCTGGCACGCACCGGCGACGCCGCGGCGACGTTCGCGGCGTTCGGCGCGCCGGGCACGCGCGGCCGCCGCCTGCACCTCGCCCTTCCCCGGCTGCTCCCGCTCGCCTCGCTCTCGCGCGACGCGCTGGTCGCACTGCGTCGGCCCGCCCGCACCATCGTCGGCGCCGTCGCGCTGACCCTCGCCGGCGGCCTGCTCGGCGTCGCCGCGCAACGCGCCGATTCCGTGGTCCCCGCGCTGGCCGGCAGCCTGCTCGCGTTCCTCGCCCTCGGGCCGTTCTGCGATGGGCTTCGCCATGCCGCCGACGCCGCGGGGCGCCCGCCGCTGCTCGGCGTCTCGGTCCGTGCGGACGCCGCGATGCACACGCTGCTCCCGCTCGCCGCCGCCATCGTCTTCGGCGGCTCTGGGGCATTGCTGCTCGGCGCGGGATCCGCCGCGCCGTGGGCCGTCGCATCCATCGCATGCCTCGTGCTGGTTCGGGCGATGGATGCCGCCAAGGGCCCCCTGCCCATCGAGCTGCTGATGCCCGTACCCACGCCGATGGGCGATGCCTCCGTGATGGTCATCGCGCTCTGGCAGTCCGATGCGATCCTGCTCGCCCTGCTGGTCGCCGGCGGGCTGAGCATCGCGCTGCCGCTGTGGGGCGCGGGCGCGTGGATCGCCCTGTTGGCCGCGGCGGTGCTGGTCGCGGCCGTCGCGATCGGCCGGTTCGATCGCGCCGCGCAGCCGCAGGGCGCCGATCGCTAGCATCCACCCGCCGCCTCGGGTGGGGCACGCGAACAGCACGACAGCCCGCACGGCCGGGGCCGGTACGGGCTGTCGTGGAACGCCGTCGCTTAGCGCGCGGGGTACGGGCGCTCGGTCGAGCCGGTGTACAGCTGCTGCGGGCGACCGATCTTGGTCTGCGGGTCCATGTTGAGCTCACGCCAGTGTGCGAGCCAGCCGGGCAGGCGCCCGATGGCGAACAGCACGGTGAACATGCGGGTCGGGAAGCCCATCGCCTTGTAGATCACGCCGGTGTAGAAGTC
>JAGQTK010000310.1 GCA_020439065.1 Microthrixaceae bacterium | reverse complement strand
CCGCCCGAGGATCGGCATCCGATCCTCTCGTTCGTGGGTCCGCGCAACGACAAGCAGATCGCCGCGGCGATCCGCCGCGAGCTGCTGCGCGAGGGGCAGGTGTTCTTCGTGCACAACCGCGTCTCGAGCATCAACCGGGTGGCGAAGCAGCTCGCCGAGCTGGTGCCCGAGGCGCGCGTCGCGGTCGCGCACGGCCAGATGGGCGAGCACGCGCTGGAGCAGATCGTCGATGACTTCTGGGAGCGCAAGTCGGACGTGCTCGTGTGCACGACGATCATCGAGACAGGGCTCGACATCTCGAACGCGAACACGATCATCATCGACCGCGCCGATAAGTACGGGCTCTCGCAGCTGCACCAGCTCCGCGGCCGCGTCGGTCGCGGTCGCGACCGCGCCTACGCGTACTTCCTCTACGACGAGGTCAAGCCCATCGGGGAGGTCGCGGCGGACCGGCTGAAGACCATCGCGGTGCACAACGACCTCGGCAGTGGCATCCAGGTCGCCCTGAAGGATCTCGAGCTCCGCGGCGCCGGGAACATGCTCGGCGCCGAGCAGGCGGGCCACATCGCCGGCGTGGGCTTCGATCTGTACCTGCGCATGATCGGCGAGGCCGTGGCGACGTTCCGCGGCGACGTCGTCGAGGGGCCCGTCGAGCTGCGCCTGGAGCTGCCGGTGGCCGCACGCATCCCCGACACCTACATCGACAGCGAGCGCCTGCGGCTGGAGGCGTATCAGAAGCTCTCGAGCGCCTCCGCGGCCAACGCGCCCGACGGCCAGATCGACCTGGTCGTCGAAGCTGGACTGCAGGCCTATGACGTGCAGGCGCCGATCGCCGTGATCGAGGCTGCGGGCGGAATCGTGACCGACTGGAGTGGTGCCCCGGCGCATGACGGTGGCCGCATCCTCGCGGCGGCAAACGCAAGGATCCACGCCGAGGCGATGAAGCTTCTGAGCGGCAACGGTTAGGACTGGCGGGGCCGCGCGCCGTCGCCTAGTCTCGTCCCGCCGGACGAGTCCTTGACCCTTCTGTCGCCGGCCGTTCCGTTGACCGAAGGGAAGACGGGGGCTCCATGACCGACATGCTCATCCGCAACGCGCTGCGCATCGTCACGATGAACGGGATACGCGAAGAGATCGCCGGCGGCGACATCCTGATCCGGGACGGCGTGATCGCCGCCGTGGGGCAGGGGCTGCCGACCACGGGCGAGGTCGTCGAGGCTGCCGGCTGCGTGGTGACGCCCGGCCTCGTGAACACCCATCACCACCTCTACCAGACCCTGACCCGCGCGGTGCCGGGGGGGCAGGACGCGCTGCTGTTCGGCTGGCTCAAGACGCTCTACCCGATCTGGGCGCGGTTCGGGCCCGAGGAGATGTGGGTCTCGGCCATGGTCGGGCTCGCCGAACTGGCGCTGTCGGGCTGCACCACCTCGTCCGATCACCTCTACCTCTACCCGAACGGCGTCCGGCTCGACGACACGATCGAGGCGGCGCACGAGGTAGGCCTGCGGTTCCACCCGACCCGCGGGTCGATGAGCATCGGCGAGAGCGCGGGCGGGCTGCCGCCCGACTCGCTGGTGGAGGCGGAGGCCGCCATCCTCGACGACACGATCCGGGTGATCGACGCCTTCCA
>JAGQTK010000030.1:7512-15231 GCA_020439065.1 Microthrixaceae bacterium | reverse complement strand
GGCACACCCTCGACGATCAGGCCGAGACCGTGCTGCTGGGCCTCGCCCGCGGCTCGGGCGCGGCGAGCCTGCAGGGGATGGCGCCGGCCTCGGGCCGCCGCATCCGCCCCCTGCTCGCGGTGCGCCGGGCGACGACGGCGGCGTTCTGCGCGGCCAGCGGGCTGACGCCGTGGGAGGACCCGCACAACGCCGACGAGCGCTTCACGCGTGTGCGGGTGCGCGAGCGGGTGCTGCCGATGCTCGAGGCCGAGCTCGGCCCCGGCATCGCCGAAGCGCTGGCACGCACCGCCGAGCAGCTGCGCGAAGACACCGAGGCGTTCGACACGATGATCGACGAGACGATCGAAGACATCGTGGAGCACGCCGAGGCGGGGATCGCCGTGTCGGTGGCCGCGCTCGCCGCGAACCCGCCCGCGATCCGGCAGCGGGTGATCCGGCTCGTGGTGGCCAGCGAGTTCGGCGTGTCGCTCAGCCGCACACACACGCTCGAGATCGCGCGTCTGGTCACCGATTGGCGCGGGCAGGGGCCGTTGCACGTGCCCGGGTGCGAGGTGCGCCGCGTCGGCGCGCGCATTGAGTTCACGGCGGCCTGAACGTCGCGAATGATGCCCAGATGTGACCCGGAATCCGGGGCCTCCCGTCGTACACTGCTGTTCGGGAGGTGAGCCCGATCCCCGACCTGGTACTCAACGATGGCGCGCTCGGCGACGCCCGCATCCGGCTTGCCGAGGCAGCGGTGCCGGTCATCCCCCCGCCGTCCCCGGCCACCGACGCGGTGCTCGCCTCGGCGATCGTCGCCGACGCGCTCGCCGAGCTCGACCCGGTGCTGCTGCATGCGCGCACCTCGCTCGCCGTCGTCGCCGCGCGCATGTCGACAGATCTCGGCGCCGTCGCCGACACCTTCGCCGCGGTCGACGCGCAGCTCGCGGGGGAGCTGCCGTGATCCTCCCCGAGATCGAGGGGGATCCGGCGCAAGGCGACCCTCCGGGCATCCGCGCCCTCGCCTCCGCACAGTCGACGATCGCGCGCGAGCTGCGGGCTCGGGCCGACGCCGCCCGCGGGGCATTGGTGCCGCTCGAGGGCGCGGCCGGGCGCACGGTCGCCGCGCTGCGGGAAGACGTCGAGACGCATGCCGAGAAGCTCGAGCGCGCCGCGAACACCCACGAGCAACTGGCCGACGTGCTGCACGGCTACGCCGATCAGCTCGACGTGCTGGGCGCCGAGACCGTGCGGCTGCGCGGAAAAGCGCACGAAGAATACGACGAGCTGTGGATGCTGCGCACCCGCGCCCTGCAGGCCGCCGAGGAGGACGGCATCGAGGCCATCGCCATGCCCCGCGCCACGCAGTCGCTCGCCTGGCACGAGGTGCTGCCGGCCCGGGCGTTCGCCGGCGACGCCGCCCCCCTGCGCCGCTGGGAGCAGGCCATCGACGACTACCGGGCAACCGCGCGCCGCTACGGCGAGCTGTTTCGCGAGCGCGAGTTGCTCGACCGCGAGACGGCGCGCCGGATCCGCTCGGTCGACCTCGCCGTGGTGCTGTTCGGCCAGGCGCGCCGCGGCTCGGCGGAGGGCCGGCGCGCCGCCGCCGCGCTCTGGGCGGGCGACGACACCCGCGTGAGCGCGGCAGGGCTTGCGGGGCTGGGCACCCCGGAGCGCATCCGTGCGGCGTGGAACGCGCTGGGGCCGGATGAGCGTGCGCGGCTGCTCGCGTCGGCGCCGCTGACGATCGGCAATCTCGACGGGATCCCCCTGCTCGACCGGGTCGAGGCCAACCGCACCAGCCTCAGCCGTGAGATCGCCCTTCGTGAGGAGGCGATCGACGGGATGCGAGCACAGCTGGACGATGCGGAGGCGTGGGCGGCGAAGCATCCACGAACCGCCGATGAGGAGCGCACGGCGCTGCTGGCGCGCATCGCGCTCGAGCAGCGAACGCTCGACGCGTTTCGCGGACTGCTCGATCAGCGCATCACCTGGTACGACGAAGCGGGCGTCGCGCACACCGATCACGGCGCGCGGGTGGTGGTGTTCGATCCGGCGCACAGCGCCATCGCGACCTATCACGGCGCCGTCGACCTCGAGACTCGCGATGTGGCGGGCTGGCTGCACAACATGGCGGTGCTCGTGCCGGGGACGGGCACGCAGATCGACGACTTCTCGGACGGTCGGGGCAGCGACCTCGCGCGCGCCGCGGGGCGCGACACCGGGCTGTTCGTCTGGGCGGGCGGCCCGTTCCCGCAGGGCGGTGAGGCGGTGAACGCGGCGTTCTCGCGCGATCTCGCCCCGAAGCTGCACTCGTTCGTCGACGGCATCGCGATGCCCCAGGATGCCACGGTCACGATCATCGGGCACAGCTACGGCAGCGCGATCGTGGGTCTGGCCGAGGCGAGCGGTCTGCCCGCGGACCGCGTGCTGTACGTGGCGGGTGCCGGGATCGGGCTCGGCAATACGGGCGTCGCGGAGTTTCCCGGTGACGCCGACCACTACGCGATCATGGCCCGGCGCGACTTCATCGTCGGCAACAGCCAGGGCGTGTACCGCGAGGACTGGGGCCTCGGGCACGGCCCGTCACCGCTGGACGATCCCGCCGTCACGCGGCTCGAGACCGGGTGGGTTGCCGCGGGCGACCCACACAGCGGCGGGCTCGACGACTTCAACAACGCCGCCTCGCGCGGCGCCGGCATCGACAGCCACAACAACGTCTTCAAGCTCGGTTCGACGTCGTTCGACAACATCGTCGGGGTGATCATCGGGGGCGATGTGGAGAAGTTCGCGCCGGACGAGATCCGCGTCGTCGGAGGCACCACCGTCTCGATCGATGGCATCAACCGCGACGGCTACGCCCCGACCGTGCTGAGCGTGAAATGAGGCGGGCGCGGATGCCTCGGCCGAGGCTCGCACTGCGGATCGCGCTGCTGTGCGCGGCGGCGCTGGCCCTCGGTGGGTGCGCGGCGGGCGCCGGAGAGAGCCGGGTCGCCGCCTACGAAGCCACCGGTCGGGAGCTTGCCGAGCAGGTGCTGGAGTGGATTCCGCCCGAGCTCGGGGCGGTACCGGCGGCGCCGTTCGTCGAAGTCCGCGACGGCGGGCCGGGCTTCGAGAGCGAGGGCGATGCCGTGTGGTGGCAGTACGAGCAGGACGTGCAGCTGGCCGCCGTGCCCGGGGGATCGGCCGCCGCGGCCGAGGCCATCGCCGCGGGCCTGCAGGCCGAGGGCTGGGAGATGCGGCGCGTGCGCGAGACGGAGCAGGGGGAGCGCATCGCGGACGGCTTCCGTCGCAGCGACGCGGGCGAGCACTGGTACATCGAGCTGACCTCCGTGCGGTACTCGGAGCCCAGTGCGCAGCGCCTCGAAGTGATCATCGTGAGCCCGACCACGGTGCGCGGCCCGGCAGCGCCCTGAGGCGCGAGGCGATGGCCACGGGCGGCGGGCGGGGCCCTGGCGCGACGAAATGCGCGTGATCGGGCAGAACTCGCCCCGCCCTTGCTCCTAGACTGTGGGCATGAGGGCCGCCCAAATCGAAGCCGACCTGAGCCGCGTGCTCGTGACCGAAGAAGAGATCTACGCGAAGCTCGCAGAACTGGCGGCACGGGTCACCGCCGACTACGAGGGCAAAGAGCTGCTGCTCGTGGGCGTGCTCAAGGGCGCGGTCATGGTGATGGCCGACTTCGCTCGCGCGCTCCCGCGCCACGTCGAGATGGACTGGATGGCGGTCTCCTCCTACGGCGCCGGAACGCGCTCGAGCGGCGTGGTGCAGATCCGCAAAGACCTCGACACCGACATCCACGGCAAGCACGTGCTGATCGTCGAAGACATCATCGACTCGGGGCTGACGCTCTCGTGGCTGCTCGAGAACTTCGCGATCCGCGGGGCGGAGTCGGTCGAGGTGCTCGCGCTGCTGCGCAAGCCGGAGGCGGCCAAGGTGCACGTCGAGTGCCGTTACGTCGGCTTCGACATCCCCACGGAGTTCGTCGTGGGCTACGGCCTCGACTACGCCGAGAAGTATCGCAACCTTCGTGATGTGGCCGTGCTCGCGCCGCACGTGTACTCGTAGGGACGCCGCAGTCATGACTGGACCCGATATTCAGGTTGCCGATGCCGACCTGAGCACTGTGCGCACGCATCTCGACGACGCCGCGGTCAGCACCCTTGAGCTGTACTGCCTCGCCACCTCCGGCATCGGCTCCGATGTCGTGGAGGCCGCGTACGGCGAGGTCGACCCGCTCGTCTCGAACGTTGCGCGCGCGCTCGCCGCGTCGGCCGCGCTGGCCGCAACGGCCACCACGAACGCGGCCGACGTGCTCGACAAATCCGACCAGGGCCTCGCGAGGGAGATCACATGAGTCTGCCGGGCCTGAACGGCGAACCGGGCAAGGGCGATACGGGCTCGATTCGCGCCCTCGCCACGCAGTCCACCACGCGCGCCACGCTGATGACCGCGCGGGCGGCGAGCTGCCGCAGCGCGGTGTCGGCCCTCACCGTCGTCACCGCCGACTTCGCCGACGCGCTGAGCGTGCGCATCGCCGCCCTCGCGGCCCGTTTCGATGACGGCGCCCAGGGAGCCACCGACCTGGCCGCGATCATGAACGACTACGCCGACTCGCTCGATGTGATCAAGGCCGATGCGGCAGCCGCACAGGCGCAGGCGCAGAGCGACTACGACTTCATCTCGGTGCGGCGAGAGCAGGCGCTGAACGAGGCATCGGAGTTCTTCGTCGGCTGGGCCGTGGCCTGGGATCAGACCCTCCCCGCCTGGATGTACCTCGACAAGCCGGAGTACCTGACACGTTGGCAGAACGCGATCGACGCGTACTTCGTGTCGGCGGCGGTCTTCAACGCCGTGACCACCCGGCGTGAAGAGCTCGATGCCCGGATCGCCGGTCGCCTGCGCGGCATCTCGCTGTTCACGGTGATCACCGACAGCGGCGGCGTGCCCGCCAACGGGCGCATCACAGCGATCAACGCCTGGGCGGGCGAGCTTGATGGGATGACCGCGGAGCAACTCGCCGAGCTGGGCGACCCCGAGGTGATCCGCCGCGTGTGGGACGCGCTCGATGAGACGCAGCGCAACAAGATGATCGAAGAGTCGCCGATGACGATCGGCAACCTCGACGGCATCCCGATCGGCGACCGCACCCGGGCGAACGCGATCAACCTCGAGAACGAGGCGACGAAGGCCGAGAACGACGCGGCCGCCCTGCGGGCCAAGCTGAACAATCCCGCCACCTTCGACGGGATGCACGAGCGCGTCGCCGCCCAGGAGCGCAAACGGCTGATGGACGAGATCGACGACGCCGACGCGCTTGCCGAGAAGTACCGCGGGTTCCTCGAGCAGGAGATCACCTGGGTCGACGAGCATGGCGTGTTCCACAGTGAGAAGGGCGCCCGCGTGGTCGTGTTCGATCCCTCGCAGGAGGCGATCGCGACCTACCACGGCCCCATCGACCCCGTGACCCGCGACATCCCGCAGTGGATCCAGAACGTCGCGATCCATGTGCCCGGCACGACGACCAACATCGGCTCGTGGGGCGGCCCGGACGGCTTCGGCCGGAACGTGTACAACGCCACCAGCAACACGGCCGTGTTCGTGTGGGCCGGTGGGCCGCTGCCGCAGACGATCCCGGATGCCACAGACGCGTCCTACTCGCAAGACCTCTCGACCAAGCTGGTCGCGTTCCGGGAGGGGCTGGTCATGCCGTCGGGTGCCGATGTGATCGTCATGGGGTACAGCTACGGCGGCGCCGTCGTCGGGCTCGCCGAGGAGGCCGGGCTGCGTGCCGACCGGGTGCTGTACATCGCCGGTGCGGGCATGGGCGACGGGGTCTCAAGCGTGGCCGACTTCCCGAACACGGGAGACAAGCCGCACTACTCGATGCTTTCGCGCAGCGACATCGTGGTGGGCCTCATCCAGGACCTGCCCATGCACGGCCAGTCACCGGTACGGGACGGTTCGGGCGTCGTCCGCCTCGAGACCGGGTTCACCGACGCCGACGATTTCGACTCGCCCGACATCGAGTCGACCGGACCGATCCAATCGCACAGCTCGCTCATGCAGCCCGGCTCGACGTCATTCGAGAACATCATCGGCGTCGTCGAAGGCACGCAGGTCGAGCTGTTCTCGGAGAGCATCATCGAGTCATACGGCTACGGCGTCATCGTCACCGACGGGATCGATGACCCCGGCTACCAGCCGATCAAGGTGGAGGTCGAATGACCCGCAATCGGCGCATCACTCGGGGACTCGCCACCCTGCTCGTCGCCTCGCTGATCACCCTGGGAGGGTGCGCCATGACCGTAGACAGCAAGATCGAGCACTACCAGCGGGAGGCTCAGACCATCGCGGGCGAGCTGGTCGCCGTCGTTCCCGGCAACACCGAGGTGCTGCCCTGGGATTCTTCGCTCGGCACCGGCGGCGGTACGCCCGACGCCGAGGTGTGGTGGCAGGTCTCGCAGGCCATGAACACAGCGGAGGGCCTTGCCGGCGGCGCGAGCACGGCGGGGGAGGCGATCGCCGAGCGCCTGCGCACCGATGGCTGGGATGGTGCGCAGCTTGATCGCTCTGACGCGACGCGCGCGGTGTACGGGTTCAACCGCGATGACGAGGCCGGCGACGGCTGGTACGTCGAGCTGCGCTATCGCCTGGGCGAGCAGGGGCGCGGGGTCGATTTCATCGTCGTCAGCCCGACGACCCCCAAACCGTAGCGCGGGCGCGGGGCGAGGCATCCGCCGCGTGCCCGAACCGGCGCTCGAGGCGTCGTGCGCGGCAGTTAAGCCAAGGGCAAACATCCAGCGCCGGCACAGTATGCGCGCGATACCCTAGGGGCACTGTGCGCGGTTGGAGCGACCGCCCATTTTGGCGATGAAAGGCTGCGGGGGCACCGCCCCACACCATGGACGTGAAGAAGATCACTCGAAACCCCCTGATCTACGTGCTGTTGATCGGGGTGTTGCTCGTCGCCGGGTTCGCACTGATCTCGAGCCTCGGCGGCGCGAAGTCGATCACGACGCAGCAGGGGCTCGCCCTGCTCGCCGGCGACACGGTGGAGAAGGTGCTCATCACCGATGGTGATCAGCGCGTCGACATGACGCTCTCCTCGCCCTACGAAGGCGCCAAAGAGGTGCAGTTCTACTACGTCGAGGCACGCGCCACGGAAGTGGTCGACGCGGTCAACTCGGCCAAGCCCGCCGACGGCTTCAACGACGAGGTGCCGCGGCCGAACTGGTTTGACGGCCTCCTCTCGCTCCTCATCCCCCTCCTGCTGCTCGGCCTGCTGTTCTGGTTCCTGATGGCATCCGCGCAGGGCGGTGCGGGCAAGGCGATGCAGTTCGGCAAGTCGCGCGCCAAGCTCGTGACGAAGGAGACCCCGACGGTCACCTTCGCCGACGTCGCCGGTGCCGACGAGGCCATCGAAGAGATGGAAGAGATCAAGGACTTCCTGCGGGATCCGAGCAAGTTCCAGGCCGTCGGCGCGCGGATCCCCAAGGGCGTGCTGTTGTACGGCCCTCCGGGGACCGGCAAGACCCTGCTCGCGCGCGCCGTCGCGGGCGAGGCGGGCGTCCCGTTCTACTCGATCTCGGGCTCCGACTTTGTCGAGATGTTCGTGGGTGTCGGCGCCAGCCGCGTTCGCGATCTGTTCAACCAGGCCAAGGAGAACTCGCCCGCCATCATCTTCATCGACGAGATCGACGCCGTCGGCCGCCATCGTGGCGCCGGCATGGGTGGCGG
>JAGQTK010000030.1:0-7502 GCA_020439065.1 Microthrixaceae bacterium | reverse complement strand
CGAGCAGACCCTCAACCAGATGCTGGTCGAGATGGACGGCTTCGACCCCAAGGTCAACGTCATCGTCATCGCCGCCACGAACCGCCCCGACATCCTCGACCCCGCGCTGTTGCGCCCGGGCCGTTTCGACCGTCAGATCGGTGTGGACGCCCCCGACCTCAAGGGCCGCAGCAGAATTCTCGAGGTGCACGGCCGGGGCAAGCCGCTGGCCGAGGGCGTCGACCTCGACGTCGTCGCGCGCAAGACGCCGGGCTTCACCGGTGCCGACCTCGCCAACGTGCTGAACGAGGCCGCGTTGCTGACCGCGCGCTCCAACGCGCAACTGATCGACAACCGCGCCCTCGACGAGGCGATCGACCGCGTGATCGCGGGACCGCAGCGTCGCACCCGCGTCATGAAAGACAAGGAACGCCTGATCACGGCGTACCACGAGGGTGGGCACGCGCTCGCCGCCGCGGCGATGAACTACACCGACCCGGTCACGAAGGTGACGATCCTTCCGCGTGGCAAGGCCCTCGGCTACACGATGGTGCTGCCCCTCGACGACAAGTACTCGGTCACCCGCAACGAACTGCAGGATCAGCTCACCTACGCGATGGGCGGCCGGGTCGCCGAAGAGATCGTGTTCCACGACCCCACCACCGGCGCATCCAACGACATCGAAAAGGCGACGAACATCGCCAAGAAGATGGTCACCGAGTACGGCATGACCAACGAGGTCGGCCCGATCAAGCTCGGCTCGGCGAGCGGCGAAGTGTTCATGGGCCGCGACATGGGGCACGGCCGCGAGTTCAGCGAGAGCATGGCCGAACGCGTCGACATGCAGGTGCGCGCGCTCATCGAGCAGGCCCACAACGAGGCCTACCAGGTGCTCAACGCCAACCGCGATGTGCTCGACCGGCTTGCGCTCGAACTGCTCGAGAAGGAGACCCTCGACCACAATCAGCTCGCCGAGATCTTCGCGGATGTGCAGCGGCTGCCGCAGCGCACGCAGTGGCTCTCGAGCGAGGACCGCCCCGTCTCGACCCTGCCCCCGGTGGAGGTGCCGGTGCGTGCCAGCACCGAGCTGGTCATGCAGAACGAGCAGGCGGAGGCCACCGAGACCGCGGCGGAGCAGGCACGGCGTGCAGGCCCCGCGGGCCAGGCGCGCCCGGCCACGGCATAACCATGGCCGTCGATCGTCCGCGCGTTGCAGCGCTCGTGCGTGAGTTGCTCGTGGCCATCGGGGAAGACCCCGAACGCGCGGGCCTCGAGCAGACGCCCGCGCGCGTGGCCGATGCCTACGCCGAGTTCTTCTCGGGCATCGGGGCTGACGCCGGGGCGCCGCTGGAGCGGACGATCTCGATCGCGGATGCTGGCGAGCACGACGTGCTGCCTTCGGGCGCCGTGCTGCTGCGCGATGTACGCTTCCGCTCGGTGTGCGAGCACCACCTGCTGCCCTTCGTCGGCACCGCGCACCTCGCGTATCTTCCCGGCACGCAGCTTGTCGGGCTCGGGGCGCTGCCGCGGGTCGTCGACATCCTCGCCTCGCGGCCCCAGGTGCAGGAGCGGCTGGGCGAACAGATTGCCGATGTGATCGCCGACAGGCTCGATGCCCGGGGCGTGCTGGTCGTGCTCGACGCCGTGCACGGATGCGTCACCTCTCGCGGCGAGCGCCAGCCCGCGGCATCCACCCTCACGATCGCGGCGCGCGGCGAACTGGCCGAGCCGGCGGCGCGGGCCGAGCTGATCGCGCTGATCGCCGGGCGCGCATGAGCGCGCCGGAGCCCACGGCGGAGCCCGCTGGGGAGCCCACTACGGAGCCCTCAGGGGCGACGCGGCGCACCCTGATCATGGGCGTGGTCAACGTCACGCCCGACTCATTCAGCGACGGCGGGCAGTTCGCGCAGGCCGATGCCGCGATCGCGCAGGGTCTGCGGCTCGCGGCGCAGGGAGCCGACTGGATCGACATCGGCGGTGAGTCGACACGCCCCGGCGCCGTGCGGGTCGATCCGGCCGTCGAGCGTGCCCGGGTGCTGCCCGTCGTGCGCGAGCTCGCGGCTGCGGGGGTGGCCGTCAGCATCGACACGCTCAACGCCTCCACCGCCTCCGCGGCGGTGGCCGCGGGCGCGCGCCTGGTCAACGATGTCTCCGGCGGGCTCGCCGACCCGGCGATGCTCGCCGCGGTGGCCGAGACCGGCGCCGACGTGGCCCTCGGGCACTGGCGCGGGCCGTCGAGCGATATGTACGCCCACGCGCACTACGACGACCTCGTCGCCGAGGTACGGCAGGAGCTGCACCGCCGCGTGGATGCCGCGTTGGCGGCCGGGGTCGACACCGCCCGGATCGTGCTCGATCCGGGGATCGGCTTCGCCAAGGGCGGGGCGCAGAACTGGCAGGCGCTCGCCGCGCTGCCGCGGTTCGTCGCCGGGGAGCACCGGGTGCTGATCGGCACCTCACGCAAGCGGTTCCTGCGCACCTTGCTGGGGGAGGCCCGCGACGATCTCGCGTCGCGCGACCTCGCGACGGCCATGACCAGCGGTCTCGCCGCGGCTGCCGGGGTGTGGTGCGTGCGCGTGCATGACGTCGCCACCACCCGGATCGCGCTCGATGTGGCCGCCGCGTGGCAAAGTGGTGTGGGGACGAGTTCCGGCGCGAAGGAGAACGATGGCAACGCCTGATGTGATCACCCTGACCGGGCTGCGTGCCATCGGCTACCACGGCGTGTTCGATTTCGAGCGCCGTGAAGGCCAGGAGTTCGCCGTCGACCTCGTCGTCGGCCTCGACATGCGTCCGGCCGCGCGCAGCGACGATGTCGCCGACACCGTCGACTACGGCTCGCTCGCGAGCGACGTCGTCGCGATCATCACGGGTGAGCCCCTCAACCTCATCGAGGCGCTCGCCGAGCGCATCGCCGACGCCGTGCTGCGGTATCCGCTCGTGCAGTTCGTGACCGTGACCGTGCACAAGCCCTCGGCGCCGATCCCGACCGAATTCAGCGACGTCACCGTGAGCATCACCCGCGAGCGGCGCGCGTGATGAGCCGCCGGCTCGCGCAGGGCGTGGATGCCGCGGCGGTGCCCGCGACGCCCGCCAGCGTGCGCGCGGTCGTCGCCCTCGGCGCCAACCTCGGTGACCGGGAGCGCACGCTGCGCGAGGCCATCGCCGAGATCGCCGCGCTTCCGCTGGTCACCTCGGTGCGGGCCTCGGCGATGATCGAGTCGGTCGCGGTCACGCTCGAGGGCGCCGACCCGAGCGCGCCGGGCTACCTCAACGGCGTCGCCCTCGTCGACACGACGCTCGCGCCGTCGGTGCTGCTCGCGATGCTGCACGCCATCGAGCACCGTCACGGACGCGAGCGCGCGCAGCGCTGGGGATCGCGCACCCTCGATCTCGACCTGATCGCCTATGCGGATGTGCGTTCCGAGGCGCCCGAGCTGCTGCTGCCGCATCCGCGCGCAGCGCAGCGCGACTTCGTGCTGCGCCCATGGCTGTCGATCGATCCCGATGCCCACCTGCCCGGGGTGGGGCGGGTGGATGCCGCGTTGGCGGCGCTCGAGCGCGCCGAGGCCGGCGGGGCTGAAGCATCCACACACCCCGGAATCGAGCGCCCGTGAGGCGAACCTCGTGGGTCGTGCTGCTGCTGCTCGCCCTGTTCGGCACGGTCGCGGGGTTTCTCGTCGATGTCGGGCTGACGGCGGCCGGGCGCCCGACGTTCACGCCCGTGCTCTCGCTCCCGATCCTGTTCGTCGTGCTCGCCGCCGTGCTCATCGCATTCGCCGTGCCGATCGCCAGGGCGAAGCGTGGCAGCGCTCGCACCCGGGTGAACCCGTTCCGCGCGATGCGCGTGGCGCTGCTGGCACAGGCGTCCAGCCTGGTCGGGGCGCTGAGCTGCGGCTTTGCGGTTGGGCTCGGGGTGTACCTGCTCACCCGCCCCATCTCGCCCCAGCTAGGGTCATTCAGTGCGGTTGTTTCCACGATCGCAGCAGGGCTTATCCTCGTGGGTGCAGCTCTTGTCGCAGAGTATCTGTGCACCATTCGGAAGGACGACGATGATGAGCACGCCGGATCCGCAGGCGGACCCGACCCCCGCTGACGACGGCATGAGCTGGGTGGTGGACGACCCCGACACGTACACCGAGCTTCGCGAGCCGAGAAGCCCGAATCGTCTCGTGATCGAGCCCAACCAGTGGCATCAGCTCTCTCGCAAGTACCTGACGCTGCAGCTGCTGACGCACGGCGTGATCCTGGCGCTGATCATCGTCGCCGGGCTCGTGGTGACGTTCGTGGCCCACGTGCCGGGCATCTGGATTCCGTTCGCGGCGGTCGCGCTGCTCTCGCTGTGGGGCATCCTGATCCTGCCCCGGCAGGTGCGCGGCTACGGGTACCAGTTGCGCCAGGACGACCTGGTGTTTCGCCGGGGCATCCTCTGGCAGCGGGTGGTGGCGGTGCCATACGGTCGCATGCAGCTGATCGACATCACGCACGGCCCACTGGATCGTGGCTTCGGCATCGCGCAGCTCAAGTTCGTCACCGCGGCCGCGACGAGCGGCGTCACGATCCCCGGGCTGTCGCAGGCGACGGCGGAATCGCTGCGCGACCACCTGATCATGGTGGCCGAGTCGCGGCGGACCGGGCTGTGAGCCAGCCCGCCGCTGCGGGTCGCTCGGCGCTGAGCGACGGCGAGTGGCATCGCCTGCACCCGCTGACGCCGCTGCTGCGCGGCGGCCTGGTGCTGGTCGTCGTGATCGGTGTGATCATCGCCAACCTGCGTGACCGGCTCGTGCAGCTGTTCCTGCCCACCTTCGTTCCCCAGATCGACCCGGACGAGTATGCCTTCGAATACGAGGGCGATCCGATCGACTGGGTCGTCGAGAACAACCTCGTGCTCCTTGCCGGGCTGGTGCTGGTCGTCGTGCTCGTGCTCGTCGTGGGGGGTTTTTATCTTTCGTGGCGCTTTCACACCTTCCGCATCACGCGTGACGAGGTGGAGGTGCGCAGCGGCATCCTGTTCCGCACCCATCGTCGCGCCAAGCTCGACCGCGTGCAGGGGGTGAACCTCACGCGCCCGATGGTCGCGCGCCTGCTCGGCACCGCCAAGCTCGAGGTCGTCGGCGCGGGCGCCGACGGCAACGTCAAGCTCGAGTACCTCTCGACCACGAACGCCGAGCGGGTGCGCGCCGACATCCTGCGCCTGGCCTCCGGCCGATCGCTTGACGCGCAGCCCGCCGGTGACGGGCTCGCTGGAGCGGCGGCGCTCTCGGCGGCCGTGAGCCAGGCGGTGACCGGGCTGATCGCCGGCGAGGATGTCGGCGAGGTCGAGCCCGCGTCGGTCGTGCGCATCCCCGTCGGGCGGCTGCTGCTCTCGCACCTGCTGAGCCCGATCACCGTGCTGCTGCTCGGCGCCATCACCGCGGTGATCGTCGGCGCGGTGCTCGGCACCCCGTGGTTGCTGTTCGGCCTGCTGCCGGTGATCATCGCGTTCGGTGCGTTCTGGCTGTCATCGGTGTTCAAGGGGCTGCGCTATTCGATCGCGCCGACACGCAACGGGATCCGCATCACGTACGGCCTGTTCACCACGATCACGGAGATCATCCCGCCCGGGCGCATCCACGCCATCGAAATCCGCCAGTCGATCCTGTGGCGGCCCGCGGGCTGGTGGACGATCAAGATCAACCGCATCACCGGCAAGTCGCTCAGCGAGGGCGCCCAGGACCAGTTCACGACCGTGTTGCCCGTCGGCACCCGCGCCGACGTCGAGCGAGTGATGGGACTGCTGATGCCCGAGATGGCGGCGGAGGAGTGGCCCGCGCTGTTCGAGCAGGGCGTGCTCGGGCCGCAGGATGGCGACCCGTTCACGAACACGCCGCGCCGCGCGCGGATCTTCGCCCTGCTCTCCTGGAAGCGCAACGGTTTTGCCGTGCACACGAGCGCGCTGCTCCTGCGCCGTGGCGTGGTGTGGCGCACGCTCTCGATGTTCCCGTTCGCGCGGATGCAGAGCATCGCGCTGCATCAGGGGCCGTTCGATCGGATGCTGCGTGTCGCCGATGTGCAGGTGCATACCGTGCTCGGCCCGATCTCTGGACGGCTCTCGACCGTCGACCGCGATGCCGCGCTCGAGCTGTTCGCCGAGGTGGAGCGCCAGGCTGCGCTGGCCTCTGCCGCCGACCACAGCCACCGCTGGGCGGCGGGCGTGGCCGACACCGACGATGCCGAGGGCGCCAGCCTCGCCGAGGAGCCGCACCCGGCAGCCGGGCACGCCCCCGGGTACACCCCCGAGCAGCACTGAAGGAGCGAGCATGACACGCAGCGGACGCCTCGGGGTGGGAGTGATCGGCGCCGGCCGGGTCGGCCCGGTGGTGGCATCGGCGCTCGCCGGGGCGGGCCACGCCCTGATCGGCATCACCTCGGGTTCTGACGACGATCGCGTCGAGGCGCTGCTGCCCGGGGTGCCCCGCCTGGAGCCCGCGGTGCTCGTCGAACGCAGCGAGCTCGTGGTGATCGCGGTGCCGCCCGCGCAGCTTGAGGGGCTCGTTGCCGGGCTCGCCGCGTTGGGGGCCTGGCAGCCGGGGCAGCTGGTGCTGCACACGGCTGCCGAGTTCGGCACCGAGGTGCTGCGCCCCGCCGCCGCCATGGGCGCGATCCCGCTGGCGGTGCACCCCGCCGTGGCGTTCAGCGGCACGAGCATGGATCTGCTGCAGCTGCGGGGCAGCTTCGCCGGGGTGACCGCACCCGGTGCCGTGCTGCCGATCGCCCAGGCGCTCGCCGTCGAGATCGGCTGTGAACCCGTCGTCATCGCGGAGCAGGATCGGCCGGCATACGCCGAGGCGATCGCGACGGCCACGACGTTCTCGCGGGCGGTCGTGCAGCAGGCGACCGGCCTGCTTGCCGACATCGGGGTGGAGCGGCCCGGCAGCTTCCTCTCGGCGCTGGTGCGCTCCGCGGTCGATCAGGCGCTCAGCGAGCACGGCCAGGCCGAGTCGGGGGAGGACCCCAGATAGACTCGTGAGCGATCTCGAGGAGCCTCCCGCATGACCCAGAACGACACCGCCATCCCCGACGCCGAGCCCAGCGAAGACGAGGTCTTCGAGCAGAAGGCCGTGCGCCTCGCGAAGCGCGAGCGGCTGCTCGCCGAGCGTACCGACGCCGCGGGCGGCCCCTACCCGGTGTCGCTGCCCATCACCGACACGATTCCCGAGCTGCGCGAGCGCTTCGGCGAGCTCGAGGTTGGTGCCGAGACGGGCGTGCGGGCGGCGGTGGCGGGCCGGGTCGTGTTCAGCCGCAACACCGGCAAGCTCTGCTTCGCCTCGCTGCAGGCCGGCGACGGCAGCCGCATCCAAGCCATGGTCTCGCTCGCCGCCGTCGGCGAGGAGCGGCTGCAGGCCTGGAAGGAGCTCGTCGACCTCGGCGACCACGTCTTCGTGGCCGGCGAGGTGATCTCGAGCCGCCGCGGCGAGCTGTCGATCATGGTGTCGGACTGGCAGATCGCGGCCAAGGCGGTGCTCCCGCTGCCGAACCTGCAC
>JAGQTK010000309.1 GCA_020439065.1 Microthrixaceae bacterium | reverse complement strand
GGCTGGTGGAGCGACGTCGTCGGCCCCGGCCGGGCCCTCGACACCGAACGGTACTGCATCGTCGCGCCGAACGTGCTCGGCGGCTGCCAGGGGTCTACGGGGCCCGCGAGCCTCGCGCCCGACCACACCGAGTGGGGCGGCCGCTTCCCGTACCTGACCATCCGCGACCAGGTCACGGCGGCCGCGGCGTTCGCCGACGCGCTCGGCATCGAGCGCTTCGTCGCCGCCATCGGCGGATCCGTCGGCGGCATGCACGCCCTCGAGTGGGGGCTCATGCATCCGGGACGCGCCGAGCGCCTCGCGGTCATCGCCGCGCCACCGGTGACGACGGCGGATCAGATCGGCCTGAACCTCGTGCAGCTCGAGGCCATCCGCACCGACCCCGCCTGGCGCGGCGGCGACTACTACGACGCGCCCGACGGGGTGGGCCCGCACCACGGGCTCGCGACGGCGCGGCGCCTGGCGCTCCTCAACTACCGCAGCAACACCGAGCTCGACGAGCGCTTCGGCCGCGCGTGGCAGTCGGCCGTGAGCCCGCTGGGCGGCGGGGGCCGCTTCGCCGTCGAGAGCTACCTCGACTTCCACGGCAACAAGTTCACCCGCCGCTTCGACGCGAACAGCTACCTGACCCTCGTGCAGGCCATGAACTCCCACGACGTCGGCCGCGGCCGCGGAGGCGTCGAGGAGGCGCTCCAGGCGCTCGCCCTGCCGACGCTCGTGCTCGGCATCCCGAGCGACCGGCTCTTCACGATCGACGGGCAGGATCAGATCGCGCAGCACTCCCCCGGCAGCCTCGACGGACCCCTCGCGACGCGGCTCGACAGCCCCTTCGGGCACGACTCGTTCCTCATCGAGCACGACCTCGTGGGGGCGCAGCTCGAGCGGCTGCTGAGCATCGCGGTGTGATCCGGCGTCCGACGCCGCGGCTCACCCCTCGTCGTAGCGCTGGCGCATGGTGGCGTCGTGGATCTCGCCCACGAGCTCCTCGATGATGTCCTCGAGGAAGGCCACGCCGAGCTCGGTGCCGCCGCGGTCCACGACCCGCGCGAGGTGCACCCCGCGCGCCTGCATGCGCGCGAGCACGTCCTCCACCTCCGCATCCCCGGGCACGGTGAGCATCTCCCGGATGCGCTTCGAGCGGATCGGCTCGTGCACCCGGTCCTCCGCCACCCGCAGCAGATCCTTGATGTGCACGTAGCCCGCGAGCTCGCCGGAGGCATCGCGGATCGGGTAGCGGGAGAAGCCGTGCTTGGTCACCTCGGCCTCGACGTCGGCGGGCGTCGCGCCCGGCGGCAGCGCCACGAGCCGGTCCGAGGGCACGAGCAGGTCGATCGCCCGCTTGGTCGTGAACTCGAAGGCCGCCGTCAGCGCCCCGCTGCGGTCCTCGAGCACGCCCTCGCGCGTGGAGTGGCTGACGATGCTCGCGACCTCCTCCAGCGTGTAGGTGGCGTTGGCCTCGGCCTTCGGCTCGACCCGGAACAGCCGCAGCACGCCGTTCGCGATGGCGTTGAGCCCCGCGATGACGTGGCGCAGCAGCCGTGAGATCCAGACGAGGGGCGGCGCGAGCAGCAGCACGGCCTGGTCGGGCATCGAGAACGCGGCGTTCTTCGGCACCATCTCGCCGAACACCACG
>JAGQTK010000308.1:796-1657 GCA_020439065.1 Microthrixaceae bacterium | reverse complement strand
CCGACATGGCCGGTATTCATCGCCTGCAGCATGTCGAAGCACTCGGTGCCCCGCACCTCGCCGACGATGATCCGGTCGGGCCGCATCCGGAGCGCGTTGCGCACCAGGTCGCGCTGAACGATGGCGCCGGTGCCCTCGGTGCTGGCGGGCCGGGTCTCGAGTCGCACGACGTGTTCCTGCTGCAATTGCAGCTCCGCCGCGTCCTCGATGGTGACGACCCGCTCGTTGTGGTCGATATAGGCCGACATCGCGTTGAGCAGCGTGGTCTTGCCCGAGCCGGTGCCGCCCGAGATCAGCACGTTGAGCCGGGCCCGGACCAGTCCGCGCAGGATGTCGGCGGCGTGGGCGGTGAGCGCCCCGTTCTCGACCAGCCGGTCGAGGGTCAGCGGGTTGCGGGAAAACTTCCGGATCGACAGCGCCGGCCCGTCGACCGCGCAGGGACGGATGATCGCGTTGACCCGGCTGCCGTCGGCGAGGCGGGCGTCGACCCAGGGCTGGGATTCGTCGATCCGCCGGCCGATCGCCGAGACGATCTTGTCGATGATCCGCAGCAGGTGCGGCTCGTCGCGGAACTGGACGTTGGTCTTCTCGAGCACGCCGAAGCGCTCGACATAGACCTTGTCGTAGCTGTTGACGAGGATGTCGTTGATCGTCGGATCGCTCAGCAGCGGCTCCAGCGGGCCGAGACCGGTGACCTCGAAAATCAGTTCGCTGACCAGCTGCTGCAGCTTGGCGGGTTCGAGCACCCTGCGCTTCTGCGTCAGCAGTTGCGAGATCAGCCCGCCGATCTGGCGCTTGAGCTCGCTCTCCTCGATCTTGTCGATGACCGAGAGGTTGAGCCGTTCGAGCAGGTCCTCGTGC
>JAGQTK010000308.1:0-775 GCA_020439065.1 Microthrixaceae bacterium | reverse complement strand
GTGCAGGCTGCTCTTGAGGTCGAGCCAGTCGCGCAGCTCCGGGTCGATGGCCGGCCCGCGCACGACCGGCACGGCGTCGACCGCCACTGCCTGCTGCTTGCCGTTGGCCTTCTGGGGCTCGTTGCGTTTGCGTCCCTGGAATTCTATGAACATGGCCCCACCCTATTTGCCGGATTTGAAGTTTGTGTCGCCGCGCGACGCCATCAGGCGCCGGGCCAGAGACCGGTACGAGTTGCGGTTGCGCGAGCGCTTGCAGACGGAGGGTCGGCCGAGGTCGATCGCGCGGCGTTCGCCGGCGTCATCCTTCGCGACCCAGCTCTCGAGCTTGATCTGCAGCAGGTCCTCGGCATCGCGCTGCATGTTCGACCCGAACAGCGGCTTGCGCTCGCGGTTCATGACCACGTCGATCTTCAGGGTCGGCTCCAGCTCGCGGTAGAGGTCGATCATCCGCTTTGCCTGGCGGATGCAGGGCACCGAGCCGTCGGAGACCAGGAGCAGCCGGTCCGAGGCGCGCACCACCGGCTCGACCCAGTCGAGCGCGGCGCGCGGCAGGTCGATGACCACATGGGCGTAGCGCGCGCTGAGCACGTCGACGATCCGCTGCGCGAGCTCGGCCGTCATCGCGGTGAGCGGCACGAAGATCGCCGGCGCGGTCAGCACGTCGATGCCCAGCCCGGTATCCTGGGTCATCCGCAGAACCCGGTCGGGGGTCGGTTCGGCTTCGCCCGCGAGCAGTTCGGTCATGCCACCGTTGTCCTCGACGTCGACATAGGTG
>JAGQTK010000307.1 GCA_020439065.1 Microthrixaceae bacterium | reverse complement strand
CCTCGTAGGGATCCAAGGTCCAACTTGACGCGCCCTGAATCGCCCCGGGTCTGATGGAGGCTCTCTATCCTGGGAAGGATGTTGAGAGTTATGGGAGCGCCGAGGAAGTACAGCCGAGCTGCAGCAGCGGGCGACGAGGATGGCGATGGATGCACGGAAGGACCCGGAGTCGGCGCGTGGGCGATCAAGCGGGTCGCTGACCAGCTTGGGGTCCACCCAGGTCAGCCCGATCCTGCTGGCCGTGTCGGACAACGGCGCAGATGATCGCGGCGGACACCCGGGCTTCATGGCCATGGTCGCGATCGCCCAGCACTTGGGGCGACCGGCGACCCCGACCGACCAAGCCTGGATCGAGTCGCTGAATGGCACGATCAAGTACGAAGGGCCGCACCTGACCGCGATCACCGATCCTGCGGTCCTGCCTGCCGAGTTCGACGTCGTCCGGGCCGAGTACAACGCCCAACGGTTGCACTCCGGGATCGGGTACGTCACCCCCGAGGACGAGCACACCGGCAACGGCCCGGCGATCCGTCAAGCCTGACGCGACGGCCTCGATCGAGCTCGCCGGCAGCGCCTTGCCTACCACCGCGCACACCGAAAGAATCAACCCAACCCCGGAGTCCCCGGTGTGGTCTGATCACCCACCGAAAAGCGGACAAAGACGCTGGAACAGATCAGACGTGGTCATGCAAAACACAGCGTAGTCGACTTGGTTTGGTGTGATTCAGCGGTTGTAGCGGCTCACCATTGCCCGCAGTCCCTCGCTGATCCGACTCAGTGCGGCCGAGGCATCCCCGACGTTTGCGACCTGCTCCTGCGTAGAGCGCGCGCTGCCGGCCATCTCGCGTGCGGCGTCCGTGGCGTCACGTCCCTCCTGTGCCGTGCTGGCGACCGATCGGCTCATCTCCGCTGTCGTGGCGGTTTGCTCCTCAACTGCGGCCGTGATGGCCGTCTGATAGTCACTGATTTGCCCGATCACTCGACTGATCATCTCGATCGCCTCGACAGCGTGCGCAACATCGGACTGCATTGCGCTGACGCGGTTTGTGATGTTCTCTGTGGCTCGAGCGCTTTCCTGCGCCAGATGTTTGACCTCGCTCGCTACCACCGCGAAGCCTTTGCCGGCCTCCCCCGCACGAGCTGCTTCGATTGTTGCGTTGAGGGCTAGGAGGTTCGTCTGCTCGGCGATCCCGGTGATCGTCTTGACGACGTCGTTGATCTGTCCCGAGGATTGTCCCAGGTGGGCCACGGTGCAGGGCCAGTTCATTCTGGTGTTGTCGGCGTGGCGGGGCGACGACACGCCGGCGGGGGTGTAGTGGGCAGGCATGACGGCCGCGGGATCGTGGTGAGTGTCAAAGTCGCCCGAGACCCCGGAGGTCGTCATGCCTGCGTTCGTATCGTCTCTTGTTGCTGGGCTGTCGCCAAGTCGGTCCTCGATCCAGATTGATGATGTCCCCGAATTGGTTCAGGTGCTCTCGGTGCTGCCTGATCCTCGACGGGCGCAGGGGCGGCGGTATCGGTTTCGCGGCGGTGTTGACGGCATTGATCGCGGCCGCGTGCGCCGGGGCCACCTCCTATGCTGCGGCGGCGCAATGGATCGCTGACCTGCCCCGATCTGTTCTGTCCCGGGTCGGGATCGGGCCGGGTACGCCAGCGATCTCGACCC
>JAGQTK010000306.1 GCA_020439065.1 Microthrixaceae bacterium | reverse complement strand
GACCTGTTTCGCGAGCTGAGTGCGAAGGGCTTCTCGCGGGCGATCGTCGATGGGGAGCTCGTGCAGCTCGCGGAGCCGCCGGTGCTGAAGAAGAGCTACAAACACGACATCGCGGTCGTCGTCGACCGCCTGGTCGCGAATCCCGAGTCCCTCACCCGCGTCACGGACTCGGTCGAGACGGCCCTGGGCCTCACCAGCGGTATCGTCCAGGTGAACCTCGTCGACGAAGAGGGCGACGACGCCTGGTTGACCTTCAGCGAGAAGCTCGCCTGCCCCAACGGCCACCCGCTGCAGCTGACCGAGATCGAGCCGCGTACGTTCTCGTTCAACGCACCCTTCGGCGCCTGCCCGACCTGCTCGGGTCTCGGCACCCGGATGTCGGTCGATGTCGAGCTGCTGCTCGGTGACGACGCGCTCTCGATCAGTGAGGGCGTGATCGTGCCGTGGACCTCGCAGGGCAAGGCGCTGTACCAGTACTACGAGCGCCTGCTCGCGGGCTTGGCCAGCGACCTCGACTTCTCGCTCGATACCCCGTGGAACGAACTGCCCGAGCACGTGCGCCAGGCGGTGTTGCGCGGCGAGGGGTACAAGGTCACCGTCAAGTTCAAGAATCGCTTCGGTCGCGAGATGCGCTACGCCTCCGGATTCGAGGGCGTCATTCCTTATATCGAGCGCCAGTACCAGCAGGCCGAGACCGACGCACAACGGCAGCGATGGTCGGAGTACCTGCGCGAGGTGCCGTGCGCCGATTGCAACGGCGCGCGCCTCAAGCCGGAGGTGCTCGCGGTCAAGGTGCAAGCGCACAGCATCGCCGATGTCTCGAACCTGAGCCTCGGCGACGCGCGCGAGTTCATGCACCGCCTGCAGCTGAGCCCGCGAGAGGCGAAGATCGCCGCGCAGGTGCTCCGCGAGATCCGGCTGCGCCTCGACTTTCTCATTCAGGTGGGTCTGCGCTACCTCAACCTCAGCCGCGCGGCGGGTTCGCTCTCCGGCGGGGAGGCACAGCGCATCCGCCTGGCGACCCAGATCGGATCCGGGCTCACCGGGGTGCTCTACGTGCTCGATGAGCCCTCGATCGGTCTGCATCAGCGCGACAACCGCCGCCTGATCGAGACCCTCGTCGCGCTGCGGGATCTGGGCAACACGCTGATCGTCGTCGAACACGATGAGGAGACGATCCACGCCGCCGATTGGATCGTCGACATCGGCCCGGGCGCCGGCGTCGGTGGCGGCCGGGTCATCCACTCCGGCCCGTACGATTCGCTCCTCGCCGAGCCCGAGTCGATCACCGGCGACTACCTCGCGGGGCGGCGTTCGATCCCCACACCCGCGAAGCGGCGCAAGATCGACCGCAAGCGGATGCTGCAGGTCGTCGGTGCCCGTGAGAACAACCTCCAAAACGTCACCGTCGACTTTCCGCTCGGCGCGCTCACCGCGGTGACGGGGGTGAGCGGATCGGGCAAGTCCTCGCTCGTGAACGACATCCTCTACGAGGTGCTCGCATCGAAGCTCAACGGCGCGCGCCGGGTTCCCGGCAAGCACACCCGCGTCACCGGGCTCGACAACCTCGACAAGGTGATCCACGTCGACCAGAACCCGATCGGGCGCACGCCGCGCTCCAACCCGGCGACCTACACGGGCGTGTTCGATCGCATCCGCACCCTGTTCAGCGA
>JAGQTK010000305.1 GCA_020439065.1 Microthrixaceae bacterium | reverse complement strand
ACCGGGTGCACCTCGCCGTCGAAGTCGCGCTGCGGCGGCGAGGCCACCACGACCGAGGCGACGCCCGCGATCTGGGCCGGGACGACGTTCATGACGACGCTCGACGGGTAGACGGCCTTGCCACCCGGCACGTAGACCCCCACGCGGCGCACGGGCTGCCAGCGCTGGACGACGCGGGCGCCGGGACCGAACTCGGTGACGGTCGCCGGCGGCACCTGGGCCGTGGATGCCTCGCGCACACGCTCGATCGCGGCCTCGAGCGCCGCGCGCACGCGCGGGTCGAGCGCAGCCACTGCCTCGTCGATGTGCGCCTGCGGCACGCGCAGCGCGTGACCTTCCACGTGGTCGAAGGCCGCGGCCTGCGCGCGCAGCGCAGCCTCACCGCCCTGCCGAACCTCGTCGATGATGCGTGCGGCGGCCTCGCTGGCCTCGGCAGCGGCGGCCGTGGCGCGGGGCACCGCGGCGAGCAGCTCGGCCGTGGTGCGGGTGCGCCCGGTCAGGTCGATGGTCTGAATCATGGTGGTTCCAGGGTACTCGGGCCGCGCGGGTGCGTTGGCCAGGGCGACACGGCGCCGCCCGGGCTGCGCACCCGGCTTCAGCGCCGCGCACGTGCGCGCCCGCGCGCGCAGCGGCCCGCAGCCGCACTCAGCTCAGGCACTGCGGGCCGAGCAGGCCCTTCAGCTCGCCGTACAGATCGGCCGTCAGGCGCACCGGCATCGGCACCTCGAACACCTTGGCCATCTGCCCCTTGTACAGCCGCAGGCGCACCTCGGTCTCGCCGGAGTGCCGCTGCAGCACCTGGGCGAGCTCGCCCATGGTGTGCTCGGTCGCGCGGTGATCGGGCACCGAGAGCGTCAGCGGGCCCGCGGCATCCATCGACCCGACGTCGGGGACGAAGGCGGCCTGGGCGTGCAGGTTCAGGCCGTCGTCGCGGCGACTCACGCGCCCGCGCGCCACCAGGAGGCTATCGCCGACCAGCAGCGAGGCGAACTCCTGGTAGACCTTGCCCATGAACATCAGGGTGACCTCGCCACTGAAGTCCTCGAGCGTGATCATGCCGTACGGGTTGCCGCTGGATTTGGCCACCCGGTGCTGCACGCTCGTGATGAGCCCGGCGACCGTCACCTGATCGCCGTCTTGCACGTCGTCCGAGGCGAGCAGTTCTTGGATCGTGGTCGAGGCGTGCTTGGCAAGCGGCGCCTCGAGGCCGGCGAGCGGGTGGTCGGAGACGTAGAGCCCGAGCATCTCGCGCTCGAACGCGAGCTTGTCTTTCTTCGTCCACTCGGGTCGCTCGGGCACCTTGGCGGGCAGCGGCTCCTCGGCCTCGTCGTAGAGGCTGTCGAAATCGAAGCCGATGGCCCCGGTCGCGGCCTTGCGCTTGACGTCGGACGCCGCCTCGGTGGCATCCTCGTGCACCTCCATCAGCGCGCGCCGGGTGTCGCCCATCGAGTCGAAGCCGCCGGCCTTGATCAGCGATTCGACCGTGCGCTTGTTCGCGACGTGCGCGGGCACCCGGGCGAGGAAGTCGTGGAACGAGGTGTACGGGCCCTCGGCGCGCGCCTCGACGATGCCATCCACGACGTTCGCACCGACGTTGCGCACCGCGCCGAGGCCGAAGCGGATATCGTCGCCGACTGCGGCGAAGTACTTGATCGACTGCGAGACATCCGGCGGCATCACCTGGATGCCCATGCGGCGGCACTCGTTG
>JAGQTK010000304.1 GCA_020439065.1 Microthrixaceae bacterium | reverse complement strand
GTGCTCGACAAGTACAACCGCGACATCAAGCCGGCAAAGCCGTAGCGCAGTCACGATCGCGATCGGGCTGAGTCACACCGGCCCGGCGCTCGATAGTCTGACTGGCGTGACCACATTCTCCGATGCATCCGCGACCGCGCCGCAAGAGGACGCCACCGGCGCCGCACCGCCCTCGGCGCGCGAGGATTCGCTGGTGGCCGGCCTGGCACCGATCCTCGAGGAACAGGGCATCGAGCTGCGTGACGGCGGCGCCGGGGGACTCGCCGGTGTGCAGGAGGCACTCGCGCGCGCTGCGGCCGATCACAAAGCCGCGGTGCTCAGCCCGGTCGGCGCGCAGCGCAGGGGAGCGTTGGTCGTGCTTCGCCGGTTCGCCGAGGCGCTCGCCGCGGGCGACGCGACCGAGGCACTCGGGGTGCTGGGCGCGGTGGAGGCCGAGCCGAAGGGCGACGCACCGGCAATCGCGCACGTGATCGGCACCGGCGCGAGGCTGCTGGATGCCTGGTTCACCGATGCCGCGCTCTCGGACGCGCTGTCTGTGGCGCCGATCGACCCGTGGGTCAACAAGCCCGCGCGCTCGGTGGCTCGCGACCTCGTCGGCCTGGCCCGGCGCGGGCGGGCGTTCGGGTCGCTGGAGGCGCTGCGACGCAGGCGCAGCGGCCCGGTCATCCTCGAGGGAGTGGCGCTGGGCGTCGCGGCGGCAGCGGCCGCGCGGGCGAGCAAACTGGGCGCACCGATCGGGCAGGTGCTCGCGGCATCCCTCGTCGACGACGCGGATGTGCAGGCGGTGCTCGCGAGCGCCGCGGCACAGGCGAGTCCCGGCGGGCAGAGCTTCGTCCGCAGCAAGGCGCGAGTAAGCAGGCAGCCCGCGCCGGCACCCGCGATCCCGATCGAAGACCCGCTCGCGGCCGAGTTCGAGGCCTGGCTTGCGACGCAGGACGAGATCGCGGCACCGAGCGTTGGCGACGAACTCGCGATGCTCGGCAAGATGCGTGAGCTCGGCAGCCTTCGCGGGCTCGACCTCGCAACTCCCGCGTCCGTCGCCCCGTTCGCCGAGCTCCTGCACGAGGCCACCGCGGCCGACACGGGCCAGCTCGAGCAGAACGCGCTCGCGACGCTGCGCGACTATGCGAGCTTCCGGCTCAGCCGCGACGACGACGCCCCGGCATGGGAGGCAGCGCGCTGGGCCCTCGAACGCGCGATCCGCCGCGGCGTGGGCACGGCGACACTGCGCCGTGTGCTCGCCGATGCCGATGCCGTCGACCCTGACGCGCGCAGCGCCGCGCTCGCCGAACTGCGCATCATCACCGGTGTCACGGGGATCCTGGATTGGATCGGACGCAGTAAGGAGATCACCGAGCAGGGGGAGATCCGGGCCGAAGACGCCGCTCGCGTTTCCGAACTGCTGGGTGGCACGCCTGCCACCGGCGCCGAGATCGGCACGCAAGCGGATCCGGCAGCTGCGGCGCCGCCCGTGCGCGCGTGGTGGACCGCCCTGAACTACGCCGGGATTATCGAGACGGGCGCCGCGCGCGCTCGCCGCGGGCAGCACGCCGCCGAGTGGGCCGCAGCGTGGACCGCCGCGCAGACGCCGCCGCTGGAGCGTGCCGAGCAGATCGTCGCGATCTTCGTCGCCGAGACGCTCGCTGCCCCGCTCGTGGGCGGCGGCGCAGACGGCAAGGCCCGCACCACTGCCGCGATCTCGCAGCTGCTGCGCATCGTCG
>JAGQTK010000303.1 GCA_020439065.1 Microthrixaceae bacterium | reverse complement strand
AGCCTGGAGGATTCGCCTAGTGGCCTATGGCGCACGCTTGGAAAGCGTGTTGAGTGAAAGCTCTCAGGGGTTCGAATCCCCTATCCTCCGCCAATGCGCTCCACGCGCTCCGATCAGCACCCGTCAGCCGTGCGGGCACCGCGCCAGCGTGCCTGGCGCGGTGCCCGATCAGGAGCCGTCGCGAACGAGCTCGGCGTGCGGGATCAGATACTGCCGAAACAGCCAGGGACCCGTGCGGGGCAGCTTGCGGCATCCATCGACCGTCGAGCACTTCAGCACCGCATCGTGCGCCGCATACGTGGCGAACACGGCGAGCTTTCGCGCAAGCTCGTCGCCCTGAACATTGGGGCTGAGTGCCGTGATCGGATACCCCTGCGCGTAGGTCACCCGGCTCGGGTCGATGAGCCCGCGATCCGCCAGGCCCGCCACGATGGTGCCCGTCGCCGCGTGGTCGGGGTGATCGCCCCGCGAGCCGTGGGCCGTGCCAGGGAGCGCCGTGAGCACCTCGTCGGGTGCGTACGCGTCGTAGAGCTGCGACACCGTCGCCGGCAGGTCTGCGGCGTTCAGCGGCGCCGCCCCGCCGAACCGGGGCGCCTCGGCGACGTGGCCGCCAAGCAGTTTCGGGATGCCGCTGTGACCCGTCGCCGCGAACCCGCTGCCGTCGAGCCCGCCGTCGGGCAGGCGCAGAAAGAACAGGCTGATCCGCGGATCTCCGCTCGGACGCGTCATCGCGAGCGTGATGCCGTTGGTCAGGAGCACGGTGCGCTCCTCCCACGGGGCGGAAGCGCCGCGCATCGCGTCGTACGCGGCGCGCAGACCGGCTTCGCGACCGAGCGCGTACTGCTCGCCGAGGCCGGCATCCGACGCCGTCAGATAGAGCGAGCGCACGCACCGAACCGCATCGAGGGCGCGCGGAATCGCCGGGCTGCCGAAGAGGAGATCGTCGTCATAGTGCGCCCAGACGGTGAGCAGGGTGCCGCCCGGGCAGGGCGCGTCGATGTATTGCAGCGGCGAGGCGAACGGGCGCGAATGATCGGCGGCCGCGAGCACCGCACTGATGTCGCCGCATTGCCCCGTCGTGGCGAAGAAGCTGACGGCGTCGGCGCCGTACTGCGCAAGCGCTCGGAGCGCTGCCTCCGAGAGCACGTCCGGGCAGAGCGCGGTGAGCTCCGCGATGCGCGCGGCATCCAAGTCATTCGGTGGCGGCGGCGCGGGGATCGTCGTCGGCCCCGGCACCTGCGGCGCGCGTGTTTCTGCGGCAACGGGGGTGTCCGCCTGCGCGCCGAGCGCCGCGCAACCGCTCAGTATCGCGATGACGGCGAGGAGCGCGGCAACAACCGTGCCGAGCCTCGTCGCTCCCCCAGCGCTGGCTACCCCAAACCCCATACCCCGCCTCTCTTCGAAACACACCATAGGGCGCGGCACCGCGCCGCAAACGCCGAAACGGCCGAGCCGAAACACAATCGTTAAAGGACGGCCGCCACACCTGGCCAAGCGCGGCGCACGGCTCCGCGATACGCCCGGATCGCACGCGGCATGCAGGTCAAAGACGCCATCGCGGCGGGCGCTGCCCACCTGCGCTCCCGGCCGTGGAGGCAGTTCGTCGGTGACGGCATGTTGCGCCCCGTTTCGCGGCCGTGTTCGCCGCTGGATATCGTTGCGTTGGCTCGGGAACCGGAAGCCTCCGGCTTGCGCAGCGCGTACCCGCGGCTGCAAGAGTCCG
>JAGQTK010000302.1 GCA_020439065.1 Microthrixaceae bacterium | reverse complement strand
GAGGTCGAGGTCGTCTCGGCGCACCGCACGCCCGACAAGCTGATCGCATACGGCCGCGAGGCACGCGCCCGCGGCATCAAGGTGATCATCGCGGGCGCCGGCGGCGCCGCGCACCTGCCGGGCATGCTCGCCTCGGTCACCCCGCTCCCGGTCGTCGGCGTGCCGGTGCCGCTGGCCACGCTCGACGGCCTCGACTCGCTGCTGAGCATCGTGCAGATGCCCGGCGGCGTGCCGGTCGCGACGGTGTCGATCGGCGGCGCGAAGAACGCGGCGCTGCTCGCGGTGAAGATGCTCGCGACCGGCGACGACACCCTGCTGAACCGCCTCGAGGGCTACGCCAACAGCCTGGCCCTGGAGGTCGAGGAGAAGAATGTGAGGCTCAAGGCCTCCCTGCGATGAGCACGTCCGTCTCGAGCCCGATTCGCTACCCGGATGCCGGCTCGCAAGAGCTGATGACCCGGCGCGGCTGGTGGCTCGTGGCGCTGAACTTCCTGCTCCCCGGGTCGGCGCAGGCGCTCGCCGGCAACCGCCGGCTGGGTCGCATCGGCCTCTCGGCGACGCTCAGCATGTGGGCGCTCGTGCTGCTGGCCCTGCTGGCGGCGCTGCTGTGGCCGCAGCTGATCGTCGGCATCGCGACGAGCTTCTTCGGGCTGCTGCTCGCCCAGGCGCTGCTGATCGCCTACGCCGTGCTGTGGGTGGTGCTGACGCTCGACACGCTGCGACTGGTCCGGCTCGTGAAGGCCCGGCCGAAGGCGCGGCCTGCGATCGCCGCGCTGGCGGTCGCGCTCATGGTCGTGGCATCCGGCGGCGCCGTCTACGCCTCGTACCTGACCGGGATCACCCGCGGCACACTCGAGTCGATCTTCGGCGACGGCGGACCCAGCGTGCCGCCGAGCGACGGCTACTACAACATCCTGCTGCTGGGCGCCGACAGCGGCGACGGCCGCGACTCGATGCGCTTCGACTCGATCTCGGTCGTGTCGGTCAACGCCGACACGGGCGCGGCGACGGTCACCGGCATCCCGCGAGACATCGCGAACACGCCGTTCTCGCCTGGCCCGATGCTGGAGCGCTACCCCGACGGGCACACGGGCCACAGCAACATCAACTGCGGCTGGGGCAGCGGCATCAACCAGCTCGTCACCGAGGTCGAGGTCTGCGGCGACGGCGACGCGCTCTACCCCGAGGCCCGGGCGAACGGCTCGACGCCGGGGATCGAGGCGACCAAGGACGCGGCCGAGGGGCTGCTCGGCATCGAGATTCCCTACTACGTGCTGATCGACATGCACGGCTTCGCCGCGCTCGTGGACGCCCTCGGCGGGGTCACGATCAACGTCATCGAGCGACTGCCGATGGGCGGGCCGACGTACCCGACGCAGCCGGTCGACGAATGGGCGATCGGGTGGATCGAGGTCGGCGAGCAGCACATGAACGGCGACACCGCCCAGTGGTACGCCCGCTCGCGCTACACGACCAACGACTGGGACCGGATGCGGCGCCAGCGCGAGCTGCAGGAGGCGATCCTCCGGCAGACGAACCCCGCGAACGTCCTCGCCCGGTTCCAGGATGTCGCGGCCGCCGGGAGCGACGTGATCAGGACCGACCTGCCGCAGTCGATGCTGCCGTACTTCGTCGATCTCGCCGTGAAGTCGCGCGAGCTGCCGATGCAGACCATCGAGCTCACGCCGCAGGGCGGGGTCGACCCGGAGCGTCCCGACGTCGCGTACATCCAGGA
>JAGQTK010000301.1 GCA_020439065.1 Microthrixaceae bacterium | reverse complement strand
CCTGCGTCAGAACCGGATCGCGTCGATCGGCTTCACCCGCACCGCGACCAGCGCGGGGATGAGCCCGGCGATCGCGCCAACGCCGACCGCGGCCACGAGCCCGGTGAGCGCCGCGGCGAAGGGGAATGGCGGCACGTCTGAGATGCCAGGCGCGAGTCCCTGCACGACGAACGTCTGCTGCATCAGCACGACGACGATGATGATGCCGACCGCACCGGCGACGAGGGTCGCCACGACGTTCTCGAGCATCACGGCGAGGAAGATGCGTCCACCCGTCGCGCCGAAGCTGCGGCGCACGCCGATCTCGCGGATGCGCTGGCGCATGGCAACGAGCTGAATATTGACCAATCCAAGCCCGCCCAGCAGCAGCACGATCCCCGCGATGGCACCCGTGATCAGGGTGAACACGAGCATCGGGTCGCCACCCATCTGCGCGCCGTAGTCGGAGCGTCGCACCTCGACCGTGAACTCCTCCGTGAGGCCTGCTCGCAGATCCTGGGCGAGGACGGGTGCGATCTCGCCGACCTGCGCGGCGGTGAGCCACACCTCATGCTGCATGCTGAATCCGGTCGGCAGCGCGTCCATCGGCGCGCGGAAGTCGTCGAAGAGCATGTCGATGCGCAGCTCCTGGTCCCAGACACCCTGCTTGGGCGTCACCCCCACCACCTGGTAGACACCCTCCCACGCACCGCCGATGCGCACCGTTGGGTGGGTACTGATCGAGGGCGAGCCAAGGCGCTCCCACAGGGGGGCGGAGATCACGACGGCCGGTGCCATCAGCTCGGTGTCGGCGGGCACGAACCAGCGGCCGTGCTCGATGTTCACGCGGTGGATGGTGCCGAAGGCCGGATCGACGATCCGTGCCTGCACCATCGTCATCCCCTCCGGCAGTCCCGCGAGCAGCTCGGTCTGGGCGCTTCGCGAGGTGTGCGAGAAGTCGTAGCGCTCGAACACCCGCTCGACGTGGGCGTTCCAGGCATCCTGATCGATGGGCTCGTTGCCATTCGGATACTGTGCGATCGTCAGGGTGGCCTCTCGACCGCCCCAGCGATCGTTCATCTCGGCCATGAACTGCCGTTGCAGATCGCCGATGGCGACGACCGCGGTGAGCGCGCCAACCGCGAGCGCGACGCCGATGAGGCTGAGGAGCACGCGAAGCTTATGCACGCGCAGCTCGTCCCACGCCTCCCCGATGGCACCGACGAACGGCGCGATTCCCGCGCGGGCCATCAGCGCTCCCCGTCCGGTGTGGGCGAGGCGTCGGCGACGCTGAGCCCGAGGGCGGCCTCGGCCGAGGCATCCACCGCCAGGGTGCTGGCGGCGAAGGCCAGCTCGAGGTCCGCGGGGCGCAGGATGCCGCCGTCGAGGCGGTAGTGGCGGCGGGCGCGGGCGGCGACGTGGAGGTCGTGGGTGATCGTGATGAGGGCCGCGCCGGATTCGGTGGCGACCTCGTCGAGGAGGGCCATGACGGTGGCCCCCGTGTCGATGTCGAGGGCGCCCGTGGGCTCGTCGGCGAGGATGAGTCGGGGCTTTCGCACCAGGGCGCGAGCGATCGCGACGCGCTGCTGCTCGCCGCCCGAGAGCTTCTCGGGCTTCGAGTCGAGGCGTCCGGCCAGGCCGACGCGCTCGAGCATCTCGGCGGCGAGTTCGCGGCGGCGCCAGAAGGTGGCGCCGTGCGAATACATCAGCGGCATCACGACCTGCTCGAGCGCCGTGCGCCCGGGCAGGAGGTTGAACT
>JAGQTK010000300.1 GCA_020439065.1 Microthrixaceae bacterium | reverse complement strand
CGGCGAGGGTGGCGGTGTCGCGGGCCGCCTTGTCGGTCGACCACTGCAGCAGGTGCGCGACGCCGACCCACACGATCGAGCCCACCGCGCCGAGGCGCAGGGCGTCCGGCCCCATCCAGGCGAGCGCACCGAGGGTGAGGAGCAGCGTGCCGCCCCAGGCGATGAGGTGGCGCCGGCGCACCATCACGATGACCATCAGCGCGCCGAGGCCGCCGATGTACCAGGTGCCGTAGGTGGGCAGCTCCGGCTTCGCCCCCACGGCGAGCCCGACGGCGGTGGGCACGACGAGGGTGGTCGCCAGTGCGGCCAATGCGGCACCCAGCGGCAGGTAGCTCGGCGCCCGCCGGCCGAGGATGCGCTCGATCGCGCGGGTGGTCGCGCTCCGCGGCGCGGATGCCGCCGCGAGCGACGCCTCCTGCTCCGACGCCGGCGCCTTCGAGGTGAGCAGACACAGCGCCGTGACCCCGAGATACAGCAGGATCGCCAGCACCATCAGCCAGGGGATGGCGGGCGGATCAGTCCAGATCATGCCGCGGGCGGCCTGATAGACGGTGAAGGCCAAGCCCAGCGTCACGAGCACCCGGCGCACGTTCACCATGCGGCATCTCCGTCCCAGCGAATCGTGACCGTGGTGCCGTTCGGGCCCGAGTCGATCGTGGCGGTGCCGCCGACGGCGGTGACGCGCGCGACGATGGATGCCCGGATCCCGAGTCGGTCCGCCGGAATGCTCGCCGGGTCGAACCCGGGCCCCGTGTCGCTCACCTGGATGCGCACGCCGTCGCCCGGGATCGGCTCGATGTGCGCCGTGAGCCCCGCCGAGTCCGCGTGCTGCACGCCGTTGGCGATGGCCTGGCCCGCCGCCTGCAGCAGCTGCCGCGCGACGCGGCCGGGCACAGACTTGCCGCGCACCGGCTCCGCATAGGTGATCGGCACGCGCGCCGCCGATTCCGAGACGATGCCCCGCAACGCGATCGCGAGCTCGCTCGGGGTGAGGGGGTCAAGCTCGTCGGCGTCGTCGCCGCTCTCAGCGCTGGCGAGGCCGGCGAGCGCCTCGCGCGCCATGCTCGCGGCGAGCGCCTGCTCGCGGGGGCTGGTCGCGCGCTCCGCGGCGATCAGGGCCGCCAGCACCGAATCGTGCATGAGGCCCGCGATCTCGACCCGCTCCTCGGCCGTGGCCTGCGCCTCGGCGGCCGACGCGTAGGTGGCGACGGCGCTCGAGCGCGCAGCATCCACATTGCTCGCCACGCGACGGAACACGAGCGCGAGGGTCAGCACCACGCCACCGAGAATCAGCGCGAAGGGCACCTCGAAGGCCACGGCGATCCAGAACTCGGGTGCGAAGCCACCGGTGATCAGGCGCACGAGCCCGTACAGCAGCGGGATCCCGATGGTCCAGATCAGCTGGATCGGCAGTTCGAAGGCGAGCACGGCGGCGGCCGTGGCGACGTTGATCAGAAACCAGATCCACGGCTCGGGCGACACGCGCACGGGCTGGCCATCGAGCACGAGCGGCCACACGATCAGCACCACGGGGTACAGCAGGGCGAAGGTCGCCGTCATCGGCACGACGAAGCGGTTGATCGAGGTGCACACGCACATCAGCAGCAGCGGCACGAAGCACACGATGATGAACGCGTCGTTCCACCCCGCCAGCAGGCCCTCACCGCCGAGGGCCGCGAGAAACGCCTGCGCCCCCAGGACGAGGCAGGCAAGGCCGGCGATGAGGTTGATCGCGCGGTTCATGCGCGTCGAGGTGAACGCGCTGACCGAGCTGGGCA